>JAVLBA010000030.1:0-29077 GCA_031581485.1 Desulfurivibrionaceae bacterium
TCTTGCATGGACCTGGACGGATGGGCTTATATGCAGCGGCTGTTGCCGCGGCTTACTGTGGGCCGCCCTTGTTTTTGGGCAAAGCGTCTTCTGATCTCCTGGAGGCGTCTGCGGTTGACGCCAAAGTCGTAGTAGCCGAGACGGGAGGCGGAGCGCACCTCGATCCTGCGGTTCCGGGCATCAAGGAGAAATTCCACATCATCAACAAAGCGGAAAAGGGCGGAGGTATATTGCGCGTGGAGATAGGTGTCGGTCTGGCTGACAATTTCGGCCCCTTCCATATCTCTGATCAGGGCAGTGAGGTGCTGCCAGGCGGCGCTGCTGGTTCCTGTATAGTATAAG
The DNA here is from genome assembly GCA_031581485.1 of Desulfurivibrionaceae bacterium. Lineage (GTDB taxonomy): Bacteria > Desulfobacterota > Desulfobulbia > Desulfobulbales > SURF-16 > BM506. Next base: position 343 of record JAVLBA010000030.1, read on the forward strand.
GGCTGGATCAGGTGCCCTTCGTCTTGGGCACAGGAGCTTACACAGTTTGGCGATGGCGGGCAGGGCCTTAATCTGCCATCCACAATACCCAGTTCGGGCCGGGTACCGGAACAGCCGGCCACAGTAAAGAGTAGCCACAGGATTGCCAGAGCTTTTTGCATTATTTAGGCTCAATTCGATAGGTTGCCATTTTGAGATGACTCCCCCGGCAGCGGGGACAGCGGCCAGGGCGCTTCAGGCTCTTGCGGTCTGTAAAACGGTATCCGCACCCCAGGCAGGTGGCAGGGCTGACATGCAGTTTCTGGCCCTTTTTGGCCAGGGTGCGGATAATATGCTCAAGATGGAGAGGAACCTCTCTTTCGCCGATACCCACGGCCTGGGAGATCTCCAGACTGTTCAGCTCTTCCTCGTTGAGGAGATCCATGATCTGTTGGCGCAGAGAGCGGTCAGCCATTGCTACATACGTATTTTTGAGTCGGTCTTTTCCGGATGTTTTTCCAGATGGACCATGCGGTTGAGGGCCATATCCGTAAAACGGCCCAGCACATTGGGCAGGTCCGAGTTGCTCCACACCTCAGTGAAGTCCGGGGAGGCAAGGAGGCGGTCGCTTATCACATATTTGTTTACATGGTCCGGTTGCAGCATGATATCACCAAACTCCAGGGGGAACTCTCCCTCAAAGGCCTTGTCAAAAAGGGCCATGCTGGTGCGGGCGTAGAATTTCTTGACGTCTTCCGAGGATTCGGCCAGGTTGATCTTTTGCCGGAAATCAGGCAGCAATTCCTTTTCGAACTTGGTAAACGACAGCTGTCGGCTCATGGGTGTCTCCTCTTTTGAGATGATGATGGGATAGCTTCGTGGGCCTTTTTCTCAGCCCGGCCCAGGCCATATGGAATAAGATGGAATGCCATCTGCTGCACCTGCTGGCGGTAAAGGTATTCTTTAATTCTGGCATGGATTCAGGGCAAAAGTCTACTCCTGATTGGGTATACGGGTATGTTCGTTCTTCTCCTCTGCTCGGGTCCCTGGGTCGGGCAGGAGGGCGAGCATCTTTGCCACATGCGTGCCGGGCCAGTAAATCTTGCCGCAGCCCGGACAGCGGCTGAACTCCTGGTAATATTTGCGGGTCAGGGGTTCCAGAAGATGGCGGATCTCCTTTTTGGCAACCGGTTCCAGGGGGCTGTTGCATATCATGCACCGGCTGAGGGGGTGCATCTGGTCCTGGAGGGCCAGGAGGTTGATCACCTCATGGAGCTGGGCAGTGGGTTCAATGGCCCGGATGAGCCGTCCGAACTCGATCTGTCGGCGCATGAGCAAGGCCCGGTCCTTGCTGAGCAGCAGGCGCTTCTCTGTCACGGCACAGGCTGCCAGCTTGCGGTCAGGCCAGTGGGGGTGGGTCACGGCATCAAAGCCGGCCATGCGCAGCAGACGCCCCACCTTGCTGACATTGATATCCACCAGAAAGCGCGGGCCGGGCAAGGGATGAGGCCGGAGAAGGGATGGCTCTCTTATGTCCCAGGGCGGGGTGATGGGCCAGATGTTGATCCGGCAGGAGTTGCTGATGAGATGGTCAAAATCCACTTCCTGCTGGTCAACGAGCAGGCGGCCTACCTCGGTATGGGGAAGACCAAAGGCCTCCACCACATCCTTGATGGAGGCGGTGCGCCTGACCGGCAGCCTGAGCAGGGAGTGGTGGCGCCATGGCCGGCGCAGCAAGGCGGGGAGATCGCCATGGAAGCGGAGGGTGATGGTCATTTCTTTTTGCTTTTTTTCTTGGTCTCTTTCTTGTTCGTTGCCTGCTCAAATTTCTGAAGATTTCTGGCAAAGGTGAGCAGGGTGGCCTCCACCCGGCCGTTGATGGACTCTTCCGGGTAGTTGCCCTTTTCGTCCCGCTCCCCGGCCGCCATGCCGGTGAGCAGCTCCACGGCCTCGTCTACGGTGCTGACGGCGGTGACCCAGAATTTGCCCTCTTCCATGGCCGTCACCACCTCTTTTTTCAGCATCAGATGGCGGCTGTTGCTGGCCGCGATGATCACACCCTGATCGCCGCTTAGGCCCCGGTTGTCGCAGAGGTCGAAAAAGCCCTCGATCTTTTCATTGACGCCGCCAATGGCCTGCACCTCCCCTTTCTGGCTCACGGAGCCGGTGATGGCCATGGACTGTTTGATGGGCACCTCGGCCAGGGAGGAGAGCAGGGCGCACAGTTCGGCGCAGGAGGCGCTGTCGCCCTCTATGCCGCCGTAGGATTGCTCAAAGACCAGGCTGGCCTGCAGGCCCAGGGGGATGGTGCGGGCATAGCGGCTGCTCACAAAGGAGGAGAGGATCATCACCCCCTTGGAATGGATGGGGCCGCCCAGCTCCACCTCCCGTTCAATATCGACGATCTTGCCCTTGCCCGGTCTGGTCAGGGCGGTGATTCTGGTGGGGCAGCCAAAGGTCGACCGACCCAGCATGAGGACAGAGAGGCCGTTTATCTGGCCGACCTCGTCTCCTGCTGTGTCGATATGGTGGATGTTCTGCTCCATGGCCTCGAATAATCGGTCCCGGATTCTGCTGCCCCGCCGCCTGCTGGCCAGCAAGGCCTTTTCCACATCACCAGCCTCAATGGTTGTCTTCTCCTCCTTTTTGGCCAGATAGTTGGCCTCCTGCATAATGTCGCCAAAATCGCGGATCCGCAGGGAGAGCTTTTCCCGGTCACCGGCCTCGCGGGTCGCCTGTTCGATGAGGCGGGCCACGGCCGTGCGGTGCAGGGGCAGAAGCTTCTTGTTCCTGGCCAGTCTGGCAATGAGGGTGGCATAGAGATCCTGGCTCTCTTTGTCGCGCTTCATCTCGCTCTCAAAATCGACCTGGACCTTGAAGAGCGAGATGAACTCCGGGTCATAGGCATTCAGGAGGTAGTAGATAAGGGGGTCGCCGATAAGAACCACCTTGATATTGAGCTCCACAGGCTCCGGTTCCAGAGAAACCGTGCTCATCAGCCCCAAGACCCTCTCCACGGATTCCATATGGATCTTGCCGGAGCGCAGGGTTCTTTTCAGCCCTTCATAGGCAAAGGTCTGCATAAGCAGCCTTCTGGCATCCAGAATAAGGTAGCCGTTATTGGCCTTATGCAGGGAGCCCGGTTTGATCAGGCTGAAATTGGTGGTGAGTACGCCCATCTTGGCCTGGTGTTCAATGCGGCCATGGAGATTCTGGTAGGTGGGCAGATCTTCGTAGACCACGGGTGAACCATGATTATTGGGATGGCTGGTCAGGACATTGATCTCGTACTGATCAAAGGAGGGGGCGCGGCCGCCGCCCATGGCAAGAATGAGGGCGTTCTGGCCATCCGCTTCCTCACCGAGGAAATCATCCACCCGCTCGGAGATAGCCTCCTCAACCTCATCAAGATAGTGGATGAGTTTGTCATTGCCCTTATACTTTTCCTTTAAGGCGGCAATGAGAGGGGCCACCGTCCGTTTGCCGATCTCCTTCTTCAGTTTGCGGGCCTCTTCCTCGGTTTGCCTCTTCCAGAGACTGATCTTGTGCAGGGCCTCCTGGAGGCTGTTCTGAAGCTGCTCAATGGTCTCTTCGATCTTTTTTTTGACATCATCTGGCAGGTTGCGGAACTCCTCAATGTTGAGGGGCTCACCCTTGCCGTTGGTGGGTGAGAATCGAAAACCCTGTTCGCTGCGTGAAACAACAATGTTCTGCTCCTTGGCCTTTTGCTCCATGTCGTGATAAAGGGCCTCTATTTTCTGGGCAAGAAGATCATTGATCGCCTTGCGCCGTACCCGGTAATCATTCCCTTCAAAGATGTCCGGCAGGGTGCTCTTCAGGGTATCGATGAGATCAGCCATATCCTCTTTGAAGACAATGCCCTGGCTGGGGGGCAGCTTCAGGGCCAGGGGTTTATGGGACTGCTGAAAATTATGGACATAACACCAGTCGCTGGGAGTCGCCTCTTTGCTGGCCTTGTCGTGGAGAAAAGATTGCACCACTGTGTGGCGGCCCGAGCCCTCCGGGCCGATGACAAAGAGGTTGAAGCCTGGCTGTGACATGTTGATGCCGAAATCAACGGCCTCCAGGGCGCGGTCCTGGCCGATGAAATGGAAAACTTCCTCCATCTCCACGGTGGTTTCAAAGGCAAAGCTGTCCGGATCGCAATGGTGATAGGCCTCAGCCGGGCTGATCTTGTTGATGGTCATGAATTCTCCTTGCTGTCGAGTGGGGCAACTGCCGGTTCCTGCATTAGGTTTCTCAGGTGGTATTGATGGCCAGGGAAAAAATATCCATCTGCGGTTGTATGCGGGGAGGGCGCGGCCTTTGCTGTCTCACCAGAGATCCACACTCCTTTGGGCCCAAAAAAGATTCTGTGGAAAAAAGTACCTGTAAAAAGCATAGTAAAGAGCATTGATCATTGTCAAAATAAAGGCGCTGCAAGGAGGAGGAACTTTTTCCAAAGGGCAGGAAGTATCTGTTGTTTTTGGCAGGGGAGAGAAAGTTAATTTGACGTACTCTGGCGATCTCCGTTATTCTGCACCTTCCAAGTAAAGGAGATCCCTCCTTATTTATTAAGAGAGTTTTTGGTAATCAGGATCACTTGATGCGAATGAGACAAAACAGCGTATTTATCTATCTGCTTCTGGCCGTGGCCCTTGTTCCTTTCCTTTCCACAGCAGGCCACGGTGCAGAAGATCTTGATCCGCTCTCTGCAGAAAAACAAGCGGCTGCTGCCAACGCGCCGCTTACTGAAGCGGCGATAAAGGAGAAGATCGCTCTCCTGCAGGCCAAGGTTAAGGTCTTTCAAGATGCCGAAAACGATAAGGTGGCCCAGTCTCTTGGGGTGAGTCTGGCCCAGCTCAAGGAGCGGACGGCAAAAGCCCAGGAGAGCCTGGCTTTTTATAATCGGCAACTCATGGCCTTGAAACGGGCCGAGGAGTTGGCCAGCAAAAAAAAGGCCCTGGAAGAGGCGGTTGCCTCGGGCGAGGCCTTTGAGCTGCCCCAGCTCCCCCCCTATTCCCTGCAGATTTATGACGAGACCATAGCCCAGTTAAATGAGCGGACCAGTGCCAGGGAGACGGCTCAGCTCTCCCTGGCGCTGCGCGACAAGATGGTCAAGAGGGCCAGGCAGCATCTCAAGGAGGTTGAGCAGCAACTCCGAGAGCTGAAGGTGGAGACGGCAGCCGGCAAAGAGAATGGGGCGCGGCGTGCCCGCCAGGAGAAGATCGGTCTTGGTCAGGTGGAGCTTGAGCTTGCCCGGGCCCGCCTGGGCTATGAGGAGCTGGCCTATAAAAATGCCGGCACAGAGCTTGCCATTGCCGAGATAAAGGTATCCGTGGCCGAGCAGAGGGTAAGTCACCTTCAGGGCAATCTTCATTTCGATGCCGAAGATCTGGAGTCACAGCTGGCCAATATTGAGGAGAAAAAGGCGGAGTTGCAAGGGGCGGCCGATGATCTCCTCAAGAAATTACAGCAGACAGAGGCCCGGCTCCTTGCAGCCCAGAAGAGACTTGAGGAAGCAGGTGATGAGGGTGAGGAGTATGCTGAGGCCAAGGCCGAGGTGGCAGCCCTGCAGGCCTGGCGTCAGACCTGTCAGCGCGGTCTGGAGCAATATGAGAGTTCTCTGCAGCTGTGCAATTATCAGAAGGAGGTGTGGAAACAGCGCTATGCCTTGATCAGGGGAGATGCTGCTACTGCTGATCTGCACTTGTGGCGGCAGACTGCGGAATTCCAGAAGGAACGGATCCAGCAGGCCCTGGCTCTGGAGCAGAGTCAGCTGGTCAATCTCCATCTCCAGATCAGTCAGGTGGAAAAACAGCTGGCCCGGGATGGCCTGAGTTGGGGGATGAAGGGCAATCTCAAGGAGCAGTTGGAGGCCTTGAAGGAACTGGCGGACTCCTCCCGTGCCTACCTCATCACCCTCAGTATCACCAGCCAGATGTCGTCGCGCTTTATTCATGAGGTGGATGCCGAGCTGGCAGAAAATGTTTTTTTTGACAAGATGGCGGTGCTGGCCTCACAGGTCCAGGCCGCCTGGAAGTTTGAGCTCTTGGTTCTCGATGATCAGGCGGTAACCGTGGGCAAGGTCGCTATCGCCCTTTTTCTCCTGGTCTTCGGCATCATCCTGGCCGGTCATGTTACCCGTGCCTTTCAAAGGTATGTGCTGGCGCGCACCCGATTAAGTGAGAGCGCCTCGGCCATCACCGAAAAACTCCTCTACTACACCACCCTCTGTGTTGTTGTCTTGATCTCCATGCGGGTGGTGAGCATCCCGCTCACCGCTTTTGCCTTTCTGGGTGGTGCCCTGGCCATTGGTGTCGGTTTTGGCGGTCAGAAGATCATCGGTAATTTCATCAGCGGCTTTATTCTCATGGCTGAACAGCCGGTGAAGGTGGGGGATCTCATCCAGATGGAGGAGGTTGTCGGCAAGATTGAAGAGATCGGCGCCCGCGCCACCCGGGTACGCAGCTTTGCCAATATCCATGTGCTGGTACCCAACAGCTATTTTCTCGAAAACAATATTGTCAATTGGACCCATAACGACAAGATCATCCGGGGTGAGGTGCAGGTGGGGGTTGCCTACGGCTCATCCACTACAGAGGTGCGCAAGGCTCTCATGCAGGCGACATTGGAGCATGCAGAGATCCTGGATCATCCGAAACCCTATGTGTTCTTGAATGATTTTGGCGATAACTCCCTGGTCTTTACCCTCTATTTCTGGATCCAGGTGCAGATTATCAATGACAGGAAACGTATTGAGAGTGATCTCCGTTTTATCATTGATGACCTGTTCCGTGAGGCCGGCATTGTCATTGCCTTCCCCCAGCGTGATGTCCACCTCGATATCTCAACACCTCTCAAGGTGGAGATGGTCACTGCTGGGCAGGAGGGCGCAAAGGCTGGAGATGGGAGTCTGGAAGAGGATGACAGGATGCCAGGCGAGATTTCTGCGGCGGAAGCGGAGGGTCAGGAGTCGGAAAGCCCTGAGGCGAAAGATTCTTGAGCCAGGAAGAAGGGTAAGGGGGGGCGGGTCACAGAGAAAGAACAAAGGGGAGCTGCATTGGCGGCTCCCCTTTGTTCTTTTTCTGGATGGTCTTTGCTGCTCTTTTGACTGCCTAACCGGCCTGGACCGGGATCTGGCGGGGTTTCACGGTCTCTGACTTGGGAAGGTGGAGGCTGAGGACGCCGTTTTCCATAACCGCCTCGACCTTGTCGGTGTCGATGCCCTGGGGCACGGAAAAAACGCGCTCATATTCCACGTCGCCAAATTCTTCAAACTGGAGCTCACCTTCTCCGGCTATGAGCCGGGGGGCCTTGATGGTGAGCCTGCCATTTTCCAGGTTGATGGCAATGGCATCTTTGGCCACCCCAGGCATGTCGGCAAAGAGCAGGATTTCGTCATCGTTCTCGTAGATGTCCACACTGGGGATGACCGTGGGAGCCATCCGGCCTGCTGGTGTTTGCTCCTCACGTTTGGCAACTTCTGTTTGGTCACTCATGATACACCTCCTCTGTTTTTCGTACTTATGACGCAGGTCAACTGATGGTGATTCTCTTGGTCTTGGCACTCTCGGCCTTGGGGAGGCGGAGGGTGAGAATGCCGTCTTTCAGTTTGGCCTCCACCTTGGTGCTGTCGATCTCCGCCGGCAGGGTCAGGCTGCGGGAAAAAAAGGTCTCCCCTCCTCTTTCCAGCCGGTGGGCGGCATAGCCTTCCGGGGCCTTTTCTTGGCGGCTGCCGCTCATCTCCAGATAATTTCCCTGTATTTTGATGTTGATCTCATCCTTGTCAAGGCCAGGAACAGCGGCTTTGAGCAACAGATGGTCGTCGGCATCGTAGAGATTGGTGCGCGGCAGGTTGCTGACGGCGGGCCAGCTGCTGCTTAATCCCCACTGCGGCTCAAAATCACTGAAAAGCCTGTTTACCATGCCCATGCGATTGCGGAGAAGATCCATGGCGCCAAAAATCTGGTCAAAATCATTCCATCGTGCCGGCATTGTCCTACCTCCTTTACCTGTTATGATTTGTTATGAAACCAAGTTGTTGTCACTGGTTTTCTGATGGCTGGCCAGTTGTTAAGATGTTGAAATAGTACGATTATTCGTCTTTGATGTATGTAGTGTAAGTCCTGGTATTTTCCATGTCAAGACAGAGCGCTTATTTTTTAAAAAGCGGTCATCTCCGGGCCACAACAGGTGGGGAAAATATTTTTTCTGGGGAGGGCCCCTCCTTTTACTGAGCTGCAGGGGGGGGTAAAAAAAAATTCTAAGGCCTTGCCACCGGCCCCTCTTTTCCGGTACTATTTTTGCCTTGGCCCTGGGCAGCGCTGACAGGGTCCCTCGTCATCCCTATGGTTTCCATCATCCCTGCGATAAAAGGTGAGTATCTATGCTTGACAGGACGAAATGCACTTTGTTTTCCGGCGGCCATCGCGGCGTGGAAAGCGCCTTTGGCGAAATGGCTGAAAAATGGGGGATTAAAGAGGTTAATTATTCCTTCATGGGCCACAAGGTGGAGCGCAACCGCAATATCCACAACCTCTCCGATGAGGAACTGGATCGCGGCGATATCTCCATGGAGCTCGCTTCCAGGATGATGAACCGGACCTATTATGAGAAGAGAAAGATCAGAAGGGTGCTGCAACTCATTTTTCATATGGTCAATTCCGGCCACCAGGTCTTTGCCGTGGGGACCATCCTGCCCGACAACACGGTAAAGGGCGGCACGGGCTGGGCCGTGGAACTGGCCAAGCTTTTTCACCGGCCCGTGGCGGTTTTTGATCAGGACAAAAAGCAGTGGTATTCCTGGCAGAACGGCAAGTGGCAGCAGGAGCAGGCCCAGATCCGTCATGAGACTTTTTGCGCCTCAGGCACCCGCGATCTGACCCCGGAGGGCAGGCAGGCCATTGAGCAGCTTTTTGTCGATGCCTTTGGAACTCCGTAGTTTTCTTCTTGACATTGCCCCTTTTTGGCGGTATCTTGTTTCGCTTTCTAACCTATGCACATGCGATAATGGCCCGTTTTTGCGGGCCGTTTTTTATATGGCCAGGGATTCTTTTCCAGCCTATCTTTCTCTGTTTCTACAAACGCTGATTTGTCCAAATCAGCAGAGTAATAACGGTATTACGACGAGGATGTACCAATGCTATCAGATCTCAACAAAGTCAGGAATATAGGCATCTCGGCCCATATTGATTCTGGAAAAACCACCCTTACCGAGCGGATCTTGTTTTATACCGACCGCATCCACGCCATCCATGAGGTGCGTGGTAAAGACGGCGTTGGCGCCACCATGGACTCCATGGAGCTGGAAAAGGAGCGCGGCATCACCATCCAGTCCGCTGCCACCTTCACGAGGTGGAAAGATTATGACGTCAACATCATCGACACCCCCGGTCATGTGGATTTTACCGTTGAGGTGGAGCGCGCCCTGCGTGTGCTTGACGGCGCGGTTCTGGTCCTTTGTTCTGTTGGCGGTGTGCAGTCCCAGTCCATCACCGTAAACCGCCAGATGACGCGCTATAATGTGCCCCGGGTGGTTTTTGTCAACAAATGTGATCGTACCGGCGCCAATCCCAATCGTGTTACAAATCAGCTCCGGGAAAAACTGGCTCTTAATGCTGTGCACATGCAGCTGCCCATGGGGCTTGAAGGCAACATGGAAGGGGTCGTTGATCTGGTGACCATGAAGGCTCTCTTCTTTGAAGGCGAGAGCGGGGAAAAGGTTCGGGAGGCAGAAATTCCGGCCAACTACCAGGACGATGCCGCTGTCCTGCGGGAGGAGCTCCTTGATGCTGCTTCCATGTTTGACGATGAGCTCATGGAGGCCATTCTTGAGGGCGAGCCCACTGTGGACATGATCAAACGGGCCATCCGCAAGGGCACCCTGGCACTGGAGCTTGTGCCGGTCTTCATTGGCACTGCTTTCAAGAATAAAGGTGTTCAGCCCCTCCTGGACGGCGTTGTCGATTACCTGCCCAGCCCCCTGAATATTGAGAATATCGCCCTTGATCTTGATAATGGAGAGGCCGAGGTCCAGGCCTCCAACGATATCAAGGATCCTCTTGTGGCCCTGGCCTTCAAACTGGAGGATGGCCGTTATGGTCAGCTCACCTATATCCGTATTTATCAGGGGATGCTGAAGAAGGGAGACTCCATTTTCAATACCCGCACCGGCAAAAAGGTGAAGGTGGGTCGTCTGGTGCGCATGCATTCCAGCGAGATGGAGGAGATTGAAGATAGCGGGGCCGGCGATATTGTTGCCCTCTTCGGTGTTGACTGCGCCTCCGGCGATACCTTCTGCTCAAGCGATGTCAACTACTCCATGACCTCCATGCATATCCCGGCCCCGGTTATCTCCTTGTTCATCAGACCGGTGGATAATAAGGCCCAGGTTAATATGTCCAAGGCCCTTAACCGCTTCACCAAGGAAGATCCCACCTTCAAGACCTTTGTGGATGAAGAGACCAATGAGACCATCATCCAGGGTATGGGTGAGTTGCACCTGGAGGTCTATATCGAGCGGATGAAGCGCGAATATCAGGCCGAGGTTGAGGTGGGGGCGCCGCAGGTTGCCTACCGCGAGGCCATTACCAAGCGCGCCGAATTTGACTATACCCACAAGAAGCAGTCTGGCGGCTCCGGTCAGTTTGCCCGGGTTGCCGGTTATATGGAACCCCTGGAGGAAGACAGCGAAGTGAACTTCGAATTTGTCGATAAGATCGTCGGCGGCTCTATTCCCCGCGAATTTATCTCCTCCTGCGAAAAGGGTTTCAATAAGTCCATGGCAAAAGGTTCTCTGGCCGAGGCACCCATCACCAATGTGCGCTGCCTGATCAATGACGGTAGCTTCCATGCGGTTGATTCCTCTGATGTGGCCTTCCAGCTTGCTGCCCAGGGCGCCTTTCGTCAGGGGTACATGAAGGCCGGCCCGGTTCTGATGGAACCGATTATGAAGGTTGGCGTGGAAGGACCCACTGAGTTCCAGGGCGCCATCATGGGCAGCATCAACCAGCGCCGCGGCATTATCCAAGGCACCAGTGAGGAGGCCAACTACACTGTAGTGGAGGCGGAGGTTCCCCTGTCGGAAATGTTTGGATACTCCACGGTCCTGCGCTCTCTGACCCAGGGCAAGGCCGAGTTCACCATGGAGTTCGCCAATTACCGTCCTGTACCCAAGAGTATTGCCGATGAAGTGATGGGTGAGATCGCCAAGAAAAAAGCCAAAAAATAAATAGAGAAGAGCAGGGAGCAGGGGTTTGATCCCTGCCCCTGGCGCCATCTTCTTCCCTCTTTTATGGTGTACAAAGCCCGACTTCAGGATTACTGTAGTTGGGCTTTGTTGTGTCAGGAACTCTTTCTGTGATAGGATCTGGAAAAAGAATATGGTGAAACTCATGGAGTATGCGCAGCACTATCCCCTTGTCCTGCTCCTCTTGGCCGGGCTCTTCCTTCTGGCCTGCTGGCGGAGTGAGGAGGTGCGGGCCTGGGTGCTGCGCCTGATGGTCTTGCTGCTGGTGTTGGCGCTCCTCTTCTTTGCCTATCAGAAGTATAGCTATCTGCTGCCCTCGTCCCATCAGGCGCCCGCTTTCCGTGATGACCGTCTGCTCCCGGAAGAGCATGCGGGTAAAAAATATTATCAAGACCCTGAGGAGCGCCTCAGGGAAAGGTGAGGCGTTGCCTTCTTTTTAGATAGATAATCTCCTTATTCCCCTGGGTATCTCGCTATGAAACGTCACGAACTCATCAAGACAAGCCCCTTACGACTCCTCTCTCCTGTAGAAGGCGGCCAGGTTGCCGGACGACATCTGGCCCTGGTCAAGGGCCCGGCAGGGACGGGCAAAACCGCTGTCTTGGTGCAGATCGCCCTGGATACGCTGCTGCGTGGCGAGGAGGTGGTTCATGTCGGTGTCAATCACACCCTGGAAAAGATCAAGCTCTGGTATGGCGAGGTCTTTGCGGCCCTGGCCCGCCAGGTAAACCTGGCCAATGCCACCGGGGTGGAAAATGAGATTATGGGTCATCGCCTGCTCATGACCTTTATGGCCGATAACTTCACGCCCCTTCGTCTGGCCCAGCGCCTTGATGCCCTGGGCAGACACCACATTGCCCTGCCCGCCTGTCTGGTGATAGACGGCCTGGTGGCGGAGCCCGGAATATATGAGGAACTCCGGATCTTTGCCCTGGAGCACAATCTCACCATGTGGCTCTCCTGCCCAGAGGGCCCATCTCCGGCAGATAAGGCGGCAGATACCCTTCTTGAGCTGCAAACCTCCCCTGAGGGCGTCACCAGTCTGGTGGTGGTCAGGGATGATGCCGGCTATGCCCGGCCCGGCGCTGCCATGACCCTGGATGCCCAGGCCCTGAACCTTTGTCGTTAGAAGCCTGTCGGACTTAACGCTGATCTACTGCGGAAAAACTGGATTTGGCCATATTCCCCGATTTTTCTCGTTAAATAGATCCACTATTCTCCTCGAAAAATCGAAAAATCTGTCTCAAACCGGCTTTCCCTCGCTACGATCGGTCAAGCCCGACAGACTCCTAGGATATTTCTGTCATGAAATTTCGTCCCTGCATTGATCTCCATAACGGCTGTGTCAAACAGATTGTCGGCTCCACCCTCTCCGATACCTCTGCCACAGGCCTCAAGACCAACTTCGCCTCCAGCCATTCCGCTGCCTATTATGCCGAGATGTACAGGCGCGATGGCCTCACGGGCGGCCATGTCATCATGCTGGGCCCGGGCAATGTGGAGGCCGCCACCGAGGCCCTGGTCGCCTATCCGGGCGGCCTGCAGATCGGCGGGGGCATCACCACGGAAAACAGCAGCATCTGGCTGGCCAGGGGGGCCAGTGCGGTTATTGTCACCTCCTATGTCTTCAAGGACGGGATGATCCATGAAGACCGCCTGCGCAGCCTTACCCGGGAGGTGGGCCGGGAGCATCTGGTTCTGGATCTTTCCTGTCGCAAAAAGGGGGATGATTATTATATCGTCACAGACCGCTGGCAGCACTTCACGGATGTCATTATCAACAAGGAATCCCTGGACTATTTCAGTGCTTTTTGCTCTGAATTTCTGATCCATGCCGTGGATGTGGAAGGTAAATGCGCCGGCATCGAGGCAGAGCTTACGGAAAAACTTGGGGCGTGGACACCGTTGCCCACCACCTATGCCGGCGGCGTCAAAAATATTGGCGATATGGAGCGGATTTTCCAGCTGGGCAAGGGGAAACTCGATGCCACCGTGGGGAGTGCCCTGGATATCTTTGGCGGCACCACCATGACCTATGCCGAGGCCGTGGCCTTCCATCGCAGCCATTGCTGCCCCTAACTGTCCGGTTCAGGGGCGGCAGCCCTTCTTGTTATCTACTTCCTTTTTGTCTGGACATTGCCGCCATTTCCAGCGCGCTTCTGAAGCCTTGCTTTGTCAAAAGAGAAAAGGTATCTCCCCGGGCGGTATCATGATGACCAATCTTCCCCATATAAGCCCTGAACGCTGCACCGGCTGCGGTTTCTGTATTTCTGTCTGTCCAGACCACACCCTTGCCCTGGAGGGCGGCCGTGCCCAGGTGCGGGGGGGGAGCTGCATGGCCTGCGGTCATTGCCAGGCTGCCTGCCCCAGCCGGGCCATTGAGATTGATGGGCTCCAGGTGGATCTGGGTTTGCACCATATTGCTGAAAAAGCCGAATGGCTGGCACCGGGCAGTGGTGATGCGGCCCAGCTGGTCCAGCTCCTCCGCTCCCGCCGCTCGGTACGCAGTTACCGGGAAAAGCCAGTGCCTCTCTCCCTGCTGACGGACCTGGTGAAAATCGGTACCACTGCCCCCTCCGGCACCAACAGTCAGGCCTGGACCTTTACCCTCCTGCAGAACCGGCAAGAGGTGGAGCGGCTGGGCGCCTTGACCGCCTCCTTTTTTCACAGAGTCAATAAAAAGGCCGCCAGTCCCCTGTGGCGCCTGGCGGCCAGGATATGTGCCGGTGACCGCCTGGGCCGATATTATCGCCGTCATTATCAAACAGTGCGCCAGGGCCTTGTTGACTGGTATGAGGCAGGAGAGGATCATCTCTTCCATGGGGCGCCCGCCGCCATTCTGGTGGGCGGGAGGGAGCAGGCCAGCTGTCCGGCCGAAGATGCCCTCCTGGCCACCGGCAATATCCTCCTCGGCGCCCATGTCTTGGGCCTTTCCACCTGTCTCATCGGCTTTGTGGTGGAGGCCATGCGCCATGATTCCCGCATTGGCGAAAATCTGGGGATAGGGGCGGATGAAAAGATCTATGCCGTGATTGCCGTTGGTTACGGCCGGGAGGCTTACCAGCGTCCTGCCGGCCGCAAGAAGGCGGTGGTCCGCTGTCTTAAAGGAGGAGAGAGTGGGGAGAGCGCCGGGCAGGTGCCGGGGAAGGGAGCTCTTCCTGCTTAAGGCGGATCTGAGGAGGGGCGGTGACGGCTCTTGTCCACTCGAAGCAGGGGTCTGCCGGCCCGCCTGCGGAGCCAGTTGATGGCGCGCAGGATGGGGCCCCGGCTGATGAGCCATCTTTGTAAGCGATATTTCACCGGCAGATCAAGCAGGACAATACCCATGACCATGGTCAGCAGGCCCTGGCCGGGCAGAAAGAGCATGAGGAAGCCGGTCACAAGAAAAAGGCTGCCGAGGATATTTTTTCCGAAGAGGAGGATGGCCCTGATGAAGGAGTGATGGTGCCCCCAGGGGAGAGGGTGCCGCTTGGGGTGGGTGAAATAATCACTGGGCAGCCGCACCACAAGAATGGGAACAAGGAAGAGGGTGCCGATAAACAGAAAAAGAGAAGCGCCGGCCAGCCACCAGAGCAGGGTCTCGTGGGCAAGGATGAGTTCGTGCAGGGCTTGCGGCAGCATGAATTCAGGGGGTCTTTTATCCTTGGGGATCCAGGTCGAAGAAGCGGCGTATCATGTCGAGCTTCAGCTGTTTGGTGTCCTGATGGCACTCTTCTTTGAGGTGGAGGATGGGATTGAGCATAATCTTGTTTATAATGGACGAGGTCATTTTGTCAATGGCCTGGATTTCCTTGGCAGAAAGATCCACATTGGCCAGGGTTTTTGCCATCTCGCTGTGGCGGATTTCCTCCGCCTTTTTGCGCAGATCGGCGATGGTGGGGGCCAGGGCCATATTGCCCATCCAGCCCAGGAATTTCAGGGCCTCGTCCAGGACGATACGTTCTGCCTTGGCCGCCTCTGTGGTGCGCCCTGATTTGTTGACTTCCACCACCTGGCTGAGATCATCCACATCATAGAGATAGACGTTGCCGATGGTATTGATTTCCGGGTCAAGGTCCCGGGGCACGGCGATATCGATCAAAAAGAGGGGGCGGTTGCGGCGGCTCCGCATCAGGGGCAGGAGATCCTCCTTGCGCAGGATAAGACCAGGGGCGCCGGTTGAGCTCACCATGATATCCGCTATCTTGAGTTGCTCGTGGAGTTCAGCCAGACTCACGGCCGTGCCCTTAAAGCGTTTGGCCAGTTTGATGGCGTTTTCCAGGGTGCGGTTGGCCACGATAACCTCAGTGCAGCCCTGGCTCACCAGATGTTCGGCTGCCAGTTCCGCCATCTCGCCGGCCCCGGCCAGCAGCACCTTTTTGTTTTGCAGATCACCAAAGATTTTCTTGGCCAATTGCACGGCGGCAAAGCTGATGGAAACCGCAGCAGAGCCGATATTGGTTTCTGAACGCACCCTTTTGGCCGCGCTGAAGGCCTTATGGATAAGCCGGTTGAGGATGATTCCGGTACACTTTCTCTCCGAGGCCTCCCGGTAGGCGTTTTTCAACTGCCCCAGAATCTGCGGTTCCCCCACCACCATGGAGTCGAGGCTGGCCGCCACCCGGTAGAGATGGCTGATGGCCTCGGTGCCTTGATGTAAATAGGTGTAGGCAACAGCCTCTTCCTCAGCCAGATCACTGGCGGCAAAGAGAAAGGAGCGGATGTGGCGCACTGTTTTTTCCGGGGTGGGAGAGGTGAAGATCACCTCCACCCGGTTGCAGGTGGAAAGAAAGCAGTATTCCTGGCAGCCCGGCACCTCTCCCAGCATGGCCAGGGGCACCTCGATATCCGGAAAACTCAGTTTTTCACGGACCGCCACCGGTGCGGTCTTGTGGTTGACGCCGAGAATTAAAATCTGGTCAACGGACATAGGTGTGCGCCCCACTGAGCAGGAAGTTGACGCCCCACAGGGTAAAAAGAACCGCTGCAAAGCCGATCACCGACATGATGGCCGTGCGCCTGCCGCGCCAGCCAATGGCGAAACGCTGATGGAGAAGGCCGGCATAGAGGAGCCAGGTGATCAGAGACCAGGTCTCCTTGGGATCCCATTGCCAATAGGCGCCCCAGGCCTGTTTGGCCCATAATGAGCCGGTCATGATCCCCAGGGTCAGGAGGGGAAAGCCAATGGTCAGACAATGCTGGCTTAATTTATCAAGGGCCTCCAGGGAAGGCAGCCGGTGATAAAAAAGACCGAAACGTTTTTTCTTCAACTCCCGTTCCTGCAGGAGGTACATGATGCCGCCGCAAAAACCCAGGGCCAGAAAGCCATTGGCCGCAATGGCGATGGAGGCGTGGATCGGCAGCCAGAGGGACTGGAGGGCAGGAGGCAGAACATTGATGGCCTGGGAGGAGAAGAGGGCGATGGTGATCAGGGCCAGGATGACCAGGGAGACAAAGGTGCCGAAATTTTTGATCTGATAGCGCCACCGGAAAGAGAGAAAGGCCCAGGTCACAGACCAGGCAAAAAAGGATACCGTATCATGGTGGGTGGTGAGCGGGGTATGACCGGCGGCAAAATAACGGGCCACCAGGGTGATGGTGTGGAGGATGCCGGCCGCCAGTAGAAAGTGGCGGGCTACGGGGCGTACCTTGGAGTTCTGGGAGAAAAAGAAGACCTGGTAGAGGATGGCCGCCACCGCATAAAGGATATAGGTCCCATTGAAGAGCATTACGTTTCCTCGCTGATGTGGTGGAGATTGCCAGGCAGGGTATCGAGACAGCTCAGGTCCGTCTCAGCCCCCAGCACGGTCTGGATGTGGTTGCGGATGGTCTGCCACTCTCCTCTGCCGAGCATGGTGATCAGGTCCGGGTGGAGGAGTTTTTCGAAAATGATTTTGTTTTCTTTGTGGGGCAGGCCCCGGCCAAGGACCAGGGGACGCAGGGCGCCCATCAGTTCCAGGGCGAGATGGTACTCGGGCCCAAAGGACTTTTCAAGCTCCTGGCGCAGCCTTTTGGCCAGCACCGGGCTTTTGCCGGCCGTGGAAATGGAGATGGCCAGATCGCCCTGGCGCAGGGTGGCCGGTAAAATGAAATTGCACCACTTGGGGACATCGGCGACATTGAGGAGCTGGTTGTTCTGTTCGGCCTCCCTGTGGACCTGTTCCTGCACCGTTTCATCATCGGTGGCGGCAATGACCAGAAAGGAACCGGCCAGATCACCCGCTCTATACCCCCGCTTATGCCAGGTAAGGAGGCCTTGGGCCGCCAGCATCTCAAGTTCAGGGGTTGCAGCCGGACTGATAAGGGTGACTGTGGCCTCGCAGGCCAGAAGCGACTTGACCTTGCGCAGGGCCACCCGGCCGCCACCGATGACGGTGCAGGGCCGGTTGCTGAGCTCGACATTGATGGGGAAATAGGCCATGGGATGAATTCTCGCTAAGGGGAATGAAGTAGGCAATACCTCAGCACTATATACCACCAATAAAGAAATTCAATGAAAAGGAGAATAATCCGGGAGCAAGGCCCTGTCGCCGGAAAAACGACTCCCTGATTGCAGCAACTTTTCTGCTGCAGAAATCAGGGTTGATCTCCGGTTTAAAAAAAAGAGCCGGACAAAGAGGATGGCCCCAAGGTGTGGTTGCGGAGATCCGGTCAGAAAGGCAGGGGTATGGGCTGGCCGTTTAAGAGGGCCTGGCCGTTTTTGAAGCTGGCCTTCAGGGTGTATTTGCCGCCCTTCAGCACCAGGATGCCTTGTTCGGTAAGGTCCTGGAGCTGCTTGCTGCCGGCCCGGGCCGCCTCCTGATCACAGTCGGGGGCGGGGTGCTGGCCGCAGAGGCGCTGCTTGATGATTTTTTTGGTCTGGACGGCCAGGAAGCCCTCATCCGCCGTGAGGGCGGCCTCGGCGCTGAGGCGCCCCAGAAGCAGGAGGGGGTTGGAGCTCATTTCACCCTCGCCGTCAAAGGCCAGGCGGGCGCTGGCCTCACAGGCTCCGGCCGGCGTGGCCAGGGAGAAATCGTTCAGCCGGATTTCCGGGGATTTGGCGAGCAGGGCAGGGACGTGGCTGCTGAGAATATCCCGGGCCATGGCCTCATTGCCCTCCTGCATCTGCAGGGCCTGAAACTCCTTGCTGAGTTGGGCCACGGTCTGGGCATCCAGGTTGGCCAGGCTTATCTGCAGGTTGGCCGGACCATATTGCTGGCCCGCCAGGAGGAGATGGTCCAGGGTGATCTCCTCTTCTATCCGGAGCAGGCCATTCTCTGCACTGCTGGTGAGACGGCCCTGGAGGCCGGCCATGATTATTTTTTCTTCGGCCCTGTTGCCCGGGATGACCTCAAGTTTCTGCAAAGAGATCAGCATGGTGCCCAGGGAGAGGTGGTTACTGCCCTCCTCCATGGTGGCCTGGAACCTCATCTCATCCAGAACAAGTGCCCGGGCTCCTTGGCCCTGAATGGCAACGCCCGGGAGCTCAAGGTCGAGATCATAGGTGCGCAGATTGCGGTCCTCCAGGAAAAGAGTTGCCGTAAAGCCCTGCCAGGCCAGGGAAAAGGACTCGCTGCCCACACCCCAGCTCTCCTGCCGGGGCGTGCCGCGGAAAGAGACCCGGGTGCGGCCCATGAGGGGGGCGTGGACGTTGATGTCGGTGGCGGCAAGCTGCCGGATCTGCGCGATGAGGGGCGGTTCGTTGGCTATGAAGGGTTCAATCTCCAGGGTGCCGTGGGCCGTGAACTGCACCGGCCTAAAGCGGGAACCGCCTGGAGGTGGCGCCCTGAAAATGAAGGGGCCATGGTGGATGGTTTGGCTGATCCGGCTGGTAATGGTCTCCGGCATGGCGGGATGGGCCTCACCCGTGGCCATCTTCAGCCTGATAACCAGTTGTGAGCTGAAGAGGCCCTGCTCGTAGGAGGAGTCGATCTGGCCGGGGAAATTCTTTTCCATTTCCGTGACAGCCAGCGCATACTGGCGCTGGGCCAGAAAACTGCAGGCAGCATAGGCGCCAAGGAAGAGGAAAATGAGGACGGTGATGAGGATAAGGACTTTTTTCATGTAACGGGCTCCGTGGGTTATGATTGCCGCACGCTAGTATACCTGGAGCGTATTGTCCAGGTGGAAAAGAGCGGCAAAGAGGAGCTGATAAAAAGATTTTGTCAGCGGTAAGAGAGCGCGGTACATTAGAATGAACGTTCGTCCCAATGGAGGGGGGAAATGAAGCGTGGTCAGCAAAAGAGGAACAGGGAGGAGATGCGCAACCTCAATGCTTATCTCTACCGGTTTGGCGCCAAGACCTACGACCCCAACGACGCCGCTGACTGCGGTTGATGAGACTTTTTTCTCCGGGTTGGAGAAAAACAAAGAAAAGGGCAGGCACGGCGTCTTGGGAAAAGGGGCTCTTTTTTGCAAAGGCACATGCCGGTAAAGGTATAGTATGGTCACTTTCCTGCCACAGGGACGGGCGATGACCGCAGTGTTTAGTTCAGACCAGCCTAGGCTGGAGGAGTGTATGCGGTGAAAAAGAAAGGTATTGTCAAGGGAGGGGCCATCGGGCTCATGGCCTTGCTCGTTTTTTTGCAGGCAGGTGCGGCCTGGGGCTGGTTTGGCTTTGGCAGCTCCCCGGAAAAAGCGGCAGACAACATGATGCCCCATTTTGTTCTCTCCTCGGCCGTGGCAGGTCCAGACCTGGACAGTGAGGAGTTGCAGGGGAAGGTCTTGCTCATCAATTTCTGGGCTACCTGGTGCGGCCCCTGTGTTGAGGAATATCCGGACCTCATGCGCCTGCATGAGGCCTTTGCCGATCAGGGCTTTGCGGTTATCGGCATTTCAACGGATAAGTCAAAGAGGGCGGTGACCAGATTTGCTGAAAAATATGGGCATGTCTATCCTATGCTGATGGCCGATTCGGCAGTGGTGCGTGATTTCGGAGCCGGTATCGGTCTGCCCGTCTCCTTTCTGGTGGACCGGCAGGGCAAGATCATTAAACGCTATTATGGGCCGCGCACCTTTGAGCAGTTTGCCGAAGATATTGCAACAGTGCTGTAGGGCTATAGAAGAGCCGTAAGCCATAGGAGTTATCTATTTTTCTCTAGAGGCAAAGTGTTTTATACAAGAGCTGTTCCTGGTACTCAAAATCAGGTCGGCTATTTTGTAAATCATGAAAAATGGAGAGAGAAATGAAAGGTTTGACTATGGTGGTTATCTGTGTTGTTGGCCTTGCCCTGGCGGGGTGTAATGGTGCCGCTGGCGGCGGTGGTCCGGTAAAAGGCGCAGGCTGCGCCTCCCTGCTGAAGATGTTGCGGTAATGACGGCTATGGGCAAATGGGTGCAATGGGGGGTATGGGTCACTGTGCCTCTCTGGCTCGGGTTTGGGGCCCATGCCGAAGTGCACCAGTGGGTTGTGGGCCATTTTTCCGCTTTGCCCCAGGAGGGCAGGCTGCCGGAGGGCTGGCAACCCCTGGAGTTTGAGAAGATTAAGGAGCACACCCGCTATCGTCACCTTGTGGAGGAGGGCCGTGGTGTCATTGAGGCCCGGAGCCGGGCCAGTTCTTCCGGCCTCATCTACAAGGAGGAGATTGATCCCCATGCCTGGCCGGTGATCTCCTGGAGCTGGAAGGTGGACCGCGTCCTTGCTGGCGGTGACGCCACCCAAAAGAGCGGTGATGACTATCCGGCCCGTCTCTACATCTCCTTTGCCTATGACGGTGACCAGGTAGGGTTCTGGGAAAAGATGAAGTTCAAGACCATCAAGCTCTTCTATGGCGAGTACCCGCCGGTCAATGCCCTCTGTTATATCTGGGCCAACCGGATACCCAAAGGGAGCTTTATTGCCAGCCCCTATACCGAGAGGCTGCGGATGATCGCGGTGGAGAGCGGTGCCGGGCATGTCGGCTCCTGGCGGCACGAGTCGCGCAATATTGTCGAAGATTACCAGCGGGCCTTTGGCGCCGAGCCTCCGGCCATTGCCGCTATTGCCATTATGACCGATACCGATAATACCGGCGAGATGGCCACAAGCTGGTACGGCGATATCATCCTTTCCCGTCCCTGAAGGGGAATGGCCGCACCTGCAAGAGAGGCAGCCGGCCGCCTTTCACCAAAGCCCTTGACCCTGAGATCCCCGCCGGCAATCCCCTCATATCTCCCTAGCTCCTCCTTCCCTACCTCTCCCCTGTTGTAGAGACGTCAGGGATCGTGACCCGCCTTTTTCTCCTGCCAAAGGAGCAGCATAGCCTCCAGCCAGATTGACAAGGATGCCGCTATTTTGTGTTGACATCCTGGTGCCATACCACATATAGTGTTTTTCGTCGGTTCATCTGCCTGGGTCTCCAGGGGATGAGGCAAGAGGGAATCCGGTGCAATTCCGGAGCTGTCCCGCAGCGGTAATCAGGAACGAACGCCACATCAGGCACTGGTCTATGACTGGGAAGCCGTGGTCAGTAGGATGTAAGTCCATGTCTGGGAGTCCGAAGACCTGCCGATGCCATGGTTGCAAAGACCATGGGCCACCCCCTTTGATACCTCAAGATCCTCGCGGAAAGGAGAGAGTGATGCCCCAGTCATCTGCAGTTGCCTCTGAAGTCCTGTTTACCTCCATCAAAAAACGTGATCAGCGCCTCGTGCCCTTTGAGGCCGCCAAGATCAGCAGCGCCATCCTCAAGGCCGGTAAGGCCAGCGGTCAATTTGAGGAGCCTGAGGCCCGGCGCCTCATGGTCCGCGTCCTGACCCTGGCCCAGAATCTCTTTGGCCCTGAGCCCCCCACCGTGGAGGATGTCCAGGACCTGGTAGAGGAGGTGCTGCTCTCCTCGCCCCATAAGAAGGCCGCCAAGGCCTATATCATCTACCGCGATCAGCATGCCCGCTTGCGCGATATGCTGGCCAAGGCCGATCTTGACCTGATTGACAACTATCTGCAGCGCCTGGACTGGCAGGTCCAGGAAAATTCCAATATGGCCTATTCCCTCCAGGGGCTCAATAATTACATAGCAAGTTCTGTGAGCAAGACGTACTGGCTCAATAAGATCTACAGCCCTGAGGTGCGCCGGGCCCATGAGGAGGGCGACCTCCACATCCACGATCTGGGTCAGCTGTCGGTCTACTGTGTGGGCTGGGATCTCCAGGATCTGCTGCGCACCGGTTTCACCGGCGCCCCCGGCAAGGCGGAATCAGCCCCGGCCCGCCATTTCCGCAGCGCCCTGGGCCAGGTGGTCAATTTCTTCTATACCCTGCAGGGTGAGGCGGCCGGGGCCCAGGCCTTTTCCAGCTTTGACACCCTGCTGGCCCCCTATATCAGATATGACAACCTCACCTTTCGCGAGGTCAAACAGGCCCTTCAGGAGTTTATCTTCAACCTCAACGTCCCCACCCGGGTGGGCTTCCAGACCCCCTTTACCAACCTGACCATGGATCTGCAGCCGCCGGCCGCCTATCGTGATCAGCCGGTAGTGATGGGGGGCCAGGAGCAGGCCGAGGTGTACGGCGATTTTCAGGCGGAGATGGATATGCTCAATAGCGCCTTTCTGGAGGTGATGAGTGAGGGCGATGCCAAGGGGCGGGTCTTCACCTTTCCCATCCCCACCTATAACATCACCGCTGATTTTGATTGGGACGCAAAGGGGCTTGCCAAGCTCTGGGAGGTGACCGCCCGGTACGGCATCCCCTATTTTGCCAATTTCGTCAATTCCGACCTGAGCCCGGACGATGCCCGCTCCATGTGCTGCCGCCTGCGCCTTGACACCCGGCAGCTGGAAAAAAGGGGGGGCGGTCTCTTTGGCGCCAACCCCCTCACCGGCTCCATCGGGGTGGTGACCATCAATATGGCGGCCCTGGGCTTCCAGGCCGCTGACCAGGAGGATTTTTACGAGCGCCTTGATGGCCTCATGGAGCTGGCCCGCACCAGTCTGGAGACCAAACGCAAGGTGCTGGAGAACTTCACGGACAAGGGCCTCTACCCCTATACCAAGTTTTATCTGCGCCAGGTCAAGGGCCGTTTTGACCGGTTCTGGGATAACCATTTCTCCACCATCGGCCTCATCGGCACCAACGAGGCCTGTCTCAATCTCCTGGGGGAGGATATCGGCAGCGAGGCCGGCCGTGGCTTTGCCCTCAAGATCCTTGACCATATGCGGGCTCGCCTCGCCCGGTTTCAAGAGGAGAGCGGTCATCACTATAATCTGGAGGCCACCCCGGCCGAGGGCACCGGCTTTCGTCTGGCCCGCCTGGATGGCCGTCGCTTTGCCGCCATGCGCACCTCTCTGGCCTGCCCGGATGCGCAGGCCACCCCCATCTATGCCAACTCTACCCAGCTGCCGGTGAATTATTCCCAGGATCTCTTTGAGGTCCTGGATCTGCAGGATGAGCTGCAGTCCCGCTATACCGGCGGCACCGTGCTCCATGCCTTTCTCGGCGAGGCGGCTCCGGATCCGGAGGCTGTCAAGGCCTTGGTCCGCACCATCTGCGGTCGTTATCGGCTGCCCTATTTCACCCTTACCCCCTCCTTTGCCATCTGCCCAGAACACGGCTATCTCCAGGGGGAGCCGCCAAGCTGTCCCCAGTGCCAGGCCCCCACCGAGGTCTACTCCCGGGTGGTTGGCTACCTGCGGCCGGTGAAGCAGTGGAATGAGGGCAAGCAGGCGGAGTTTGGCCTGCGCAGCCATTTTTCCGTGTGAGGGGGGAACATGCGTCTTGGAGGCTTTGAGCCCTTTACCGCCAGTGATTTTCCCGGCCGGCTGGCCGCCATTGTCTTCAGTCAGGGCTGTAATTTCCGGTGCCCCTTCTGTCATAACGGCACCCTGCTTGGCCCGCGGCCCGCGGCCGATCTGGTGCGCTGCCGCGATTTTTTTGCCTTTCTGGAAAGGCGCCAGGGCCTGCTGAGCGGGGTGGTGGTAAGCGGCGGCGAGCCCACTCTCCAGGAGGGGCTGGCCGGGTTCTGCCGGCGCCTCAAGGAGATGGGCTTTGCCGTCAAGCTCGACACCAACGGCAGCCGTCCCCAGGTGATCTACGACCTTATTGAGGCGCAGCTCCTTGATTATATCGCCATGGACATCAAGGCCCCCCTGGACCGCTATGATCTCCTGGCCGGCCGGGCCGGGGCAGGCGGCCAGATCAAAAGCGCCATCGCCCTTATTGCCCAAAGCGGTCTCCCGCACCACTTCCGCACCACCCATGTCCGGTCATTGCTGAGCGCTGAGGATCTGCAGGCGGTGCAGGAGCTGGTGCCGCCTGGTTCAATGCATCGTCTCCAGCCCTTTATTGCTGCCGCCGCCCTTGATCCTGCCCTGCGCCATGGCCGCTGAGCAGGGCATCTCTCCGGGGCTGGCAATGATTGTTCTTGTTGCGGCCCCGGGGTGGAACGGGGGCCCCATGGTCCTGATAAGGACTTGCATCAGGCAGCCCTTTCATATTATTATCTGGCCATGCACATCGTAAAGAATTCCTATTCACAGGAGCCGCTGGTGAGCTTACCTGGGGCTTTTTGCCGCCCCGGCCCAGGCTGATTCGGGCGCGGCTGGCAGGCGTCTCTAAAGAGGCCAAGGCCTTTTGGGGCTGAGCAGAGAAAAAGACGCCCCCCCTCAAGATTAAAAAAAGGAATGACCATGGCAAAATTTTTCAAGTACCTCCTTGTTTTTACAGCCCTCCTCATGGTTATTCTGGTGGCCGCCACCCTTGCCCTGCGCGCCTATCTCACGGATGACCGGATCCGGGCCATGATTATTCCGCCCATGGAAAGGATGCTGGGTCGCACCGTGGACATTGGCCGGGTCAAGGTCTCTCTCTTTACCGGAATCCAGGTCTATGATCTGGAGATCAAGGAGGAGGATGGTCAGGACAATTTCATCAGCGCCAGCCATTTCGTCCTCAGCTATGACCTGCTGCCCCTCCTTCAGAAAAAGGTGCTCATCCGGGACATCCGCCTGGTGAAACCGGCCATTGCCGTGGTGCGCGATGAGCAGGGTGTTTTTAATTTTTCCACCCTGGCCCTGCTGGATAAAAAGGAAGGTTCTGCTCCAGAACCGTCTGCCCAGGAAGCAGAGGGCGGCCCGGCGCTGCCTTTTACCGTGGAGGTCAAGAACCTTTCCGTGGAAGAGGGCACCGTGCATGTGCAGGATGCCCTGGGAGAAATCCCCACCATGGATGTGGTGGCCCAGGCCGACATCTCCCTGGAGATGGGCCGCACCCTTGCTGATCTGCGCTATCAGGGTACGGCGAGCTTTGTGGTGGATACGGTGTACAGGGGCCTGGCGCTCCGCCAGGAGGGTCAGCTCGATTTTGACCAACAGAAGCTCAACTTTCTTGTTGATCTCAGCCTTGATCAGCAATCTCTGCATTTCTCCGGCTCAGTGGTGGAATTTATGGATACCTCTAAGCTGCCGCCAATAATCGTCAATGTCTCCGGCCAGGAGGTTGATGTTGACCAGCTTCTTGCCTCTCTGGCCCTGCTTTCCGCCAAGGAGGAGAAGACCCAGGATGGTCCGGCCCGGCCTGCCCCGGCGCCGGCCAAAAAGAGCGGACCGCTGGTGCCAGCTGATCTGCAGGTCAAAGGGGAGGTAGGGATCGCCAAGGCGCGCTATCAGGGGATGGTCATCTCTGACATCCATCTCAACTACACCCTGGCAGAGGGTATTTTCACCCTGAGTGATCTCAGCGGCCAGACCATGGGCGGCGAAATGGAGGGTGAGGCCCTGGTCCATCTGCAGGAGGTGCCGACCTATGAAGGCAAAGTGGGGTTGGCTGGCCTGCAGCTTGATGAGCTGCTGAAGACCTTTGTTGCCGATTCCCCGGCCCAGGCCTCAGGGGCGCTGAGTGGCGCCATGACCTTTAGCGGCCGGGGCATCAGCCCTGAGGAGATAAAAAAAGAGATCTCTGGCCTGGGGGAATTCTCCATGCAGGAGGCCCGCATCACCGGTGCCGAGTTCACCAAGACCCTGGCCTCACTCCTTGATCTGCCGGAGTTGACCGATCTTGAGCTGCAGGATATGGCGGGTGATTTTGCCATTGAAAAAGGGGTGGCCCAGGTCAGGTCCCGTGTCAAGAGCGACGCCTTTAACGCCACCATGGCGGGCCAGGTCGGCCTTGATGGCCATCTTGATCTGCCCGTCTCCTTAAGTCTGTCGCCCCGCCTCAGCTCTAGACTGGAGAGCCGCCTGCAGGCGGCCCGCTACATGGAGAAGGAAGGGGAGCGGATCAGGGTGGATCTGGTGGTGGGGGGGATGGTCGATTCTCCCAAGGTGACCCTGGATACCAGCCAGGTGCGGCGCCAGGCCACGGAGAGCCTTATTGACAAGGCCCTGGGCGAGGATGCCACTCCGGAGGAGAAGGAGGCCGGTGAGGCGGTCAAGGGGCTGTTGGAAAATATTTTCGGAAAATAGCATGGAAGAATATGAGCAGATCCTCCGGGCCATTACCCTGGCCATGGGCGCGGCCTGGGCCAGCGGTGTTAATCTCTATGCCGCCCTCCTCACCCTGGGGGTCTTGGGGGTGACCGGCAATATGGTGCTGCCCCCGGAATTCCAGGTTCTGCAGCATCCCATGGTGCTCACTGCGGCCGGCCTCATGTTTGCGGTGGAGTTTTTCGCCGACAAAATCCCTGGTGTGGATACGGGCTGGGATGCTATCCACACCTTTATCCGCATTCCGGCCGGAGCCCTGCTGGCGGCCGGGGCCATCAGCGAGGTCAATCCCGACCTGGCCGTGGCCGCCGCCATTGTCGGCGGGGGTATTGCCGCGGGCAGCCATGTCACCAAGGCGGGAAGCCGGGTATTGATCAATGCCTCGCCGGAGCCCTTTTCCAACTGGTTTGCCTCCCTCACCGAAGATATAGCGGTGATGGGCGGCATCTGGCTCGCTCTGGCCCACCCCTATATCTTTCTGGTCTGCTTCCTCCTCTTTCTGGTGCTCATGGTCTGGCTGCTGCCCAGGATCTGGGGCGGTATCAAGAAGGTCTTCTCCTTTTTCTCCCGCCTCGGCAAGGGCAACAGCCCCGGACGGGATGAACATCCCCCGCCGCCCTGTTGCCCCTGACTCTTTTGCCCCGCCTCGTCTCCTTCAGGGCTGCGCCGCCTTTTCCGTCACCAGCATCTTCTGCCATTTGCCCTGCCTGTACCGGAAGGCGGAGAGGCCAAAGAGCAGGGCAATATAAAAGAGCACGCAGTACCAGGCAAAGTAGATCCCCCACTCAAAGATCTCAATCCCGGCATAGAGGGGCAGCAGCATGGCAAAGAGGGATGCCGTGCCCACGCTCCACATGATGAAGCGGGTGTCCCCGGCACCTTTTAAGACCCCGGAAAAGGTCATATAGAGGGCATCCAGGAGAATGTAGGCCGCCACTATCTGGAGCAGGCTTACGGCCAGGGGAATGATCCGGGCATAGTCGGCCTGGGCGGTGTTGCTCGGGATAAAGAGGGCAATAACCGGCAGCGGCGCAAAGATGAAGAACAGATCCACCAGGATGATGAAGCCGGAGATGATATGGACGGCGCTCCAGGTGGTGAGGCGGGCCAGGTCCGGCCTGCCCTGTCCCAGGGCATGACCCACCAGGCTGCTCACCCCGTAGGAGAAGCCCATGGCCGGCATGAAGGCCAGGGAGTTGATGGAGAGAACGATATTGGTGGCGGCAAGCTCCACCGTGCCGATTCTGCCCACCATGAGGATGAAGAAGGTGAAGGCAAAGATGTCGAGGCTGAACTGCATGGCCCCGGGAATGCCGAAACGGAGCAGGCGGCCAAAGATGACCTTGTCAAAGGCCCGGCCGGAAAAAACCGCAAAGCGTCTTTCGTTTTCCCGCCGGAAGATGGCCAGGGCCAGGATGAGCACAATCACCCCCCAGGAGACCACGGTGGCCAGGGCGGCACCGCTGATGCCCATCTCCGGCAGGCCCCATTTGCCGTTGATAAGGGCGTAGTCCAGGGGAATGTTCACGGCCATGCCCACCATATTGCTGACCATCACGGGCCGGGTCATCCCCCGGCCCGTGAAAAATCCGGACAGGGTATGGGAGGCGACATGGAGAATGGCACCGCGGCAGAGGATATTGAAATAGAGCTCTTCCAGAATCCGCACCTCCTCACTGTGGCCGGCCAGGGCAAAGAGAGGAGCAGCAACATAGATGGAGATGGCCACCAGAATGAGGCCGGCCAGCAGGGTGAAATAGAGGCCCTGCCACAGGGCCGTGCCGATCCGTTCATGGCGGCCGGCCCCGTTGTACTGGGCGATAAAGACGGAGATGTAGCCGCCGACCCCGCCCAGGAAGGCCATGCAGAGAAAAGCGGCAATGCCGGCGGGCAGGGCCGCGGAAATGGCCGCCACGCTGTAGTTGGCCAGAAAGACCCGGTCGGTGAATTCCATCACCATGGTGGCGCCCATGGCCATGACCAGAGGCAGGCATACCCGGGTCACCTCGCCGTAGGGATAGGTGGCCGGCCATCTCGCCTTTTTGTTTTTATCTAATTGCACTCTGCGTCACAGGGGTTCGGTGGGTTCCGTGCCAAACTAGTACTCCGTAAAACTTACATGTACGTGTAGAATTTCGTTATTGCATAC
>JAVLBA010000031.1:0-28953 GCA_031581485.1 Desulfurivibrionaceae bacterium
GAATTTTGACGCCGCATCAGTAGATAGCGAACGAAGAGAGACCTTCGAGCGCAGTAGTTTTTCAACGGGCTGTTAGGGCCCTGCCGGGCCGCTGCTGATTACTCCTGTTCCTGGGCACATTGGACACACATGATGGATTCCGGCATCAGGAGAATACGGCCCAGGGGGATCGGTCTGTCGCACTGACAGCAGATCCCGAAATCAGGGTTGTCCAGCTGGGTCAGGGCGTGCTGGAGGCGGGCCAGTTTGCGTTTGGCATTGGTCAGGGCCGCTTGGTTGATCCCCTTGGTGCTGATGGCCTCCATCCTGGAGAGGCGGCCCACGGCATTATCCGGGGCAATGGGTCTGCTCAGTTCCTGCAGCGCCGTGATCTGGACCTTGGTCTCCCTGATTTCCACCACGATCCTTTCTTCTATTCTGGTGCGCTCAGCATCATCTTTCATTTTTTCACCACCTCAATTCCATTATATAGGGCCCCACTTTATTCCAGCTGGAGTTTTTTTATTTTGCGCCACAGGGAAACCCGGTCAATGCCCAGGGCCCTGGCTGCGGCTGTCTTGTTGTAGTCGGTCTCCTTGAGAATCCAAGCAATATAGGATTTCTCCACCTCTTCCATGCTGGCGTATTTACCGACGTTTTTTCGAAAGGTCTGCATGCCCATACTGCGGAGATCGTCAGGGATTTGGGCCAGGCCAAGGGCCCTGTCATTGGCCAGGGCCACCCCGCGCTCGACAATATTCTCCAGCTCGCGGACATTGCCCGGGAAATCATAGCCGTGCAGCGTTTCAAGGACCTCAGGGCTTACCTCGGTGATCCTTTTGTTCATGGCACCATTATATTTTTCAAGAAAAAATTGAACCAGAAGAGGGATATCGTCCTTGCGCTCAGAGAGGGGAGGGATTTTCAGGGAAACCACATTGATGCGGAAAAAGAGATCCTGCCTGAAATTGCCGGCAGCCACCTCCGTCTTCAGGTCGCGGTTGGTAGCAGCCACAAAGCGGACATTGACCTTGATGGGGCTGGTGCCACCCACCCGCATCACCTCTTTTTCCTGCAAAACCCTCAGGAATTTGACCTGCATGGAGGGTGGCATCTCGGCAATCTCATCCAGGAAGAGGGTGCCGCCATCAGCCATTTCCACCAACCCCTTTTTATCCTCGTCAGCGCCGGTAAAGGCCCCTTTACTGTGGCCAAAAAGTTCATTGGTCAATAACTCCTCGTTAAAGGCACCACAATTTATCGACAGCATGGTTTTTTCATGGCGGGGACTGCGGCTGTGAATAAATTTGGCCAACAGCTCTTTGCCGGTACCGGATTCACCCGTGACCACGACATTGGTGTCCGTAGCGGCGATCTGGTCAGCCATGTCGAGAAGATTCTTCATCTCCCGATTATGGGTAATAAGCTGAGGTTGTTGCCCTTGGCACTGGATCTGCTCGCGCAGCTGCTCAACCTCATTTTTCAGGGTGAATTTTTCCACGGCCTCACGGACCACCTTGCGCACTTCATCAAGCTGAAAGGGTTTGGAGATATAATGGTAGGCCCCGGCCTTTAAGGCCTCAATGGCGGAATCCACCGAGGAAAACCCGGTTATCATGATCACCTCGGTCTTCGGATAGAGGGCCCTGACCCGCTTTAAGACCTGCATGCCATCCACCTGCGGCATCTTCAAGTCAGTGAGGACCAGGGCAAATTCCTGCTGCTCTAAAGAGGAGAGGGCCTGTTTGCCGCTCTTGGCCGCGGTGACCTTATACCCCTCTTTCTTGAGGACATAGCAAAGATTTTTCAAGGCCACCTCCTCATCATCAACAACTAAAATTTCAACTTCTGACATCAGGCATTCTCCTTGGCCGGCAAATGGATGGTGAAGGCGGCCCCATGATCATCTCGGTTGTCCACATTGATGCTGCCACCGTGCTGGACAATAATGTCATGGACAATAAAGAGGCCAAGTCCGGAACCCTGGCCGGTGTCCTTGGTGGTAAAGAAAGGATCGAAAACTTTTTCTTTGATTTGGGCGGGGACTCCAGGCCCATCATCGCTCATCACGACCTTGAGGCCGGCTTGCTCCTGCCAGGCTTTAATTTGGATTATGCCCCTGCCGGCCAGGGCATCAATGCTGTTTTTCAGAAGATTCAAAAACACCTGCTGGAGTTTCTGTTTATCGCCGAAAATGGCTAATTCATCGGCAATGGCCAGTTGGATATCGATCTCTTTACCCATCTGGCCCTGGAATAATGAGATAGTTTCCTGCACAAGGGGTTTGAGCAGGTAGTGGTCGCGGTGAAAATTTTCATGCCTGGCCAGGGCCAGCAAGGTCGTGACAATGGCTGAGGCCCGGCTGGTCTCAGCCGTTATCTGGTCAAGCAACTCAGTGGCCAGCGCCCCCTTTTCACCAGCTATCTCTTCAGCAAGGATCTGCGCCGAGCTCGAAATATTGGACAGGGGGTTATTAAGCTCATGGGCAACGCCGGCAAGCATGGTTCCCAGGGAGGCGAGCTTTTCTGAGCGGACCAACTGTTGCTGGCGACTTTTCAGCTCTCGACTCATCTTGTTAAAGGCGGTGATCAGGCCATTCACCTCCCGATTGCTACTGGAAAAGGGCGCTTCCACAAAATTGCCGGTGGCAATCATGGCGGCGTGTTTTTCCACCTTTTTCAAGGACGAGACAATTCCCCTGCCAAGAAGCGCTGCCGCCGAGCTGAACAGGGCAACGAGAAGGGGCAAGGTCATCAGCAGGGTGTTGCTGATCAGGCGGAGGAGACGGTGGATGGCCTGGCGCTCGCGAACGACAAGATCTTCGGCAAGGATGGTAAGCTGGTTGCCCTGGTTGCGGATCATGGCAGCGGTTTCGTCACGGAGGCCTATGTCATGGAGACCCGTAAAGGTTACGGCATAAGCCCGGAGCGCATCTCTCACCTCGCTGATTTCCTGCTTGGAACTCAAGCGGACAAAGAGTTCTTCGTTATCCGTTAATTGCCGGGCCAGGGTCGTCAGATAGGCGGCCCCCTGCTCAAGGGAATTCCGGTCGCCATAGAGCAGGAAATTCTTCTCCATCCGGCGCAGTTCCAGGGTGTTTTCCAGGAAGGAATCAACCTCCTCAATATTGAAGAGCTTCTCTTCTACCTTGCTGACAATTCCATAGGTGATGGCCGAAATACCAACCATGAAGGCCAACAGGAGGAAGAACCAGAAGGTTATTTTGCTGCGAATACCGCCCGCTTGCTGCATATTTTCTCTCCTTGGCAAAGGACATTCTAAGCGGCTGACCTGTAAAACGTCGCCATTCTACTCCCTCATGTTTCATTTAGCAACATGCCATTCGTAATTGCAACACAGGGTCAATAGGCTGTTTTCCCGTATGAAATGCGAAACTCCTTTTTTATGCGTTGCGTTCTGCATCGTTGGGCCTGTGTGTCCCCCAGCTGATAACTCTGTGAAATTGGGCGGTTAGCTTTTTTCTAGCCTTTGGCACGGCTTATGCTCTAAGCTAGAATCAGTGTCAAGTGGCGTCGAGACGATGGGTATTCAGGTAATTGTTCGTTAGGAGCATGAGTGGATCCGGAGAAAATAAGCAACAAGAAGGTGCTCTTGGCATCCAACGCCCCTGTTTTAGGGGAAGATGTCGTTCATCATGGCGTCAGTCTCAGTAAAAGAATGGATGCCTCCCTGGAGATTCTGCATCTTTTACATCCAGAAGATGCCGATATCGGCGCCCAAAGCTTTCAAACTGTTGCGGCCCAGCTCCATCTCCTGGCAAATGCCGTTGCCTATAAGCAACTGCTGGGCGCCGGAGATTTTAGCCAAGAGGTTGTTGATTATTGCCAGGAGAGGCGGGATCTGCTCTGCGTCATTTTATCACCGGCGGCTGTGGATGCAGAGGCAACCAGGGGAAAACGCCACAGGAAATTTAAAGAAGTTAGCCAACTATTGAGCTGTCCGGTTGTTCTCTATACCGCCAGCATGAGGTGCAACGTGAAAGTACTCATTGGAATTACCCAAGATTTAGATTCAGCGAAAAAGGCTTTGATCTCCCACCATAAAGGCCTTGGCGCCGCCACTGAGGTGGGCCCCTTCAAGAGCAGGGAGGAGGCTGAAAAGTGGAAAAACTTCATGATGGCAAGGCGTGATAACTACGAGGAGATCGTCCAGCAAGCCTCTGGGGGCCAAGAGGGTCAATGGTTTGGTTTCACTGTGGAGAGCCCGAAGGATCATTAGAGGCTGCAGGTCAGCAGGCCGGGAGCGTGCCAGCGGTTTTCTGTCAGAAGGACACTGGGCCCGGGTTGGAGTTCAAAATAATTTTTAGCGGTCAGGCGGCTGCCGGGAATACAATGCCAAACACATATCTTAAACCAAGCATTATTCGCAAATTAGCGCCCTTTCAAATTGATGGCTTTGCCATTCCCTATGCAGAGTTTGCCCCCAAGCTCTACAATTTATGTATGACTCTGGGCTTTCGCAAAGGTTTGATCATGCCGTCCCGGGCCTTCTGTTCCGACGAAAACCAGGGCTGGCCCATTATCCTGCTGACCAAACATTTCGGCACCTTTCCCTTTAACCATGGCCGGGTTGGCGGCGTGGTCGCCATTGATCGCCATGGTCCCCATGCCAATCATGGCGAAGATTCGGTGATTGTCCAGGCCAGCCATGTGGGGTACGACCCCCACACCGGCGCCTATGGCAAATGCACCCGCCCCAAAATGGCGGGCACCTGCATCTCTGATTCCTGCGGCAAGATCACCCATGTCATCACCCCCTATCTTGAGCAATATCAATTTGCCAAGGAGAGAATCTTTCTCCACCGGGACACCAGGGGCAACCACCTGATTACCGTCAAGAACTCCTTTATCGATTTTGATTCACATCCCGTCAAAAACGGCCTGGTTCTCCATCTGGAAAGCATTGTCAAGATTAACGAAAACGGCAAGATTCTGCCGGTGGCTGCCATCAGCACCAGCCAGACCTACCAGGTTACCGAAGAGTTCCGGAAACGTATTGATGCCACCGGTTATGTCTGGAAAGGCGGGGAAGGGGAGAGCATCAATGAGAACCTGACCGAAGATCTCTTTTATTTCCGGGAGGATTTTCATGAGACAGACGAATCAATTCTCCTGGAACGAAACCTTATCGAATTCATGCCGATTATTGTGACCTCCCGCAATCCTCAGCTGCGGGCCGCCAAGATTAATATCCAGCTGGAATTCGCCCGCACCGTGGAATCCATTCGGCGTGGTCCGGAATATGCCGGCAAGAATCTCCTCTATGTGGCCGGCCTCAATATTGATATCTCCGAGTTTGAGGGTCACCCGGCCACCACCTATTTCGTGCCCTGGTCCGCCCATATTCAGCTTAAGGACGGCACCCCGGCAAAATACATCCATCCCCTTGAGCAGGAAGCCATTTACGCTCTGCTCGTGGAGCAGGATAGCGTCAACCCGGAACAGGCGGACCTCAAAGAGCAAATCAGCAGGATGCTGGCGGCACCCCGCTTCGATATCCGCTCTCCCAAGTAAAAAAAAACGCTCAGATTTGACTTTGCGCTGCAAGGAGGCACCGGCAATGCCGCGCAGGGTCCAGGGACAACCTCTGTTGCTGATCTCGACATCTGCACAGATGTCGAAAAAAGAGAAGCGTGCGTCCTTTGCCGGCAAGGGAAGGCATGATTGGCTCAAGGAACGGCTGCTCCTTGCCGGCATTAAAGAGAAAAAAGAAATTACAGGCGCGAACCGTCTGTAATGACACTGTATAAAAAATTTGGAGGGAAATAAATGGACACCATGTTTGTGTCGCTTGCTGTAATCTTGGGGGGGGGAGTGGCTGCGCTTCTCTTGTGCCGCCACTTTACCTTGATGAAATTGGCAACCATTGCCACGATAACGACCGGCTCTGTTATGGGCCTCATATT
This sequence comes from Desulfurivibrionaceae bacterium, assembly GCA_031581485.1. GTDB lineage: Bacteria > Desulfobacterota > Desulfobulbia > Desulfobulbales > SURF-16 > BM506. Next base: position 5,906 of record JAVLBA010000031.1, read on the forward strand.
CACTCTCTCCCGTCTGCTGAGCGATACCCCGACCCTTGAGACCAGCTGGGAATGGCTCCATATCTTCACCCTGGCCTTCAAGGTGGACAGTATCGCGCTTTTTTTCCTGGTGCCCATCTTCCTCATCTCGCCCCTGCTCCTCTTTTACAGCTTCCACTACATGGCGGATAAGGCCAAGGCCACCAGGACCGCGATTAACTACTTCTTCTTTGCCGTGCTGGTGGCCTCCATGGCCCTGGTGGTGACGGCCGCCAATATGGTCACCTTCGCCCTGGCCTGGGAGATCATGTCCCTCTCCTCTTTCTTTCTGGTGGTTTTTGACTATCAGGTCAGGGCCAACCGCCAGGCCGGCTATCTCTATTTCATCTTTGCTCAGGGCGGCGCCATGTTCCTCTTTGCCGCCTTTGCCCTGCTTTACAGCCATACAGGGAGTTTTGACTTTTCAAGCTTTGCCGCCATTCCCGAAGGCGTCAAGCTCCTGGTGTTCATCCTGTTCTTTCTCTGTTTTGGTTCAAAGGCGGGCGCCTTTCCCCTCCATCTGGCGAAGATCCAATCCGCTCCTGCCGCCCCCAGTCATATTGCCGCCATCATGTCTGCGGTGATGAGCAAGATGGGTATCTATGGAATCTTCCGAATCTATCTGCTGCTGGATGCCACCACGCCACTCCTGGGCCAGATCGTTCTGATTACCGGCATGGTCACCGGCGTCCTGGGCGTGGTCTATGCCCTGGCCAGGCAGGATCTCAAACAGCTCCTGGCCTATAGCAGTGTGGAGAATATCGGCATCATCCTCATCGGTCTGGGCATCGGCATGGTGGGTATCTCGGAGCAGAACCAGGCCATGGCCTTTTTTGGCTTTGCCGGGGCCTTTCTCCATGTCTTCAATCACTCCATCTTCAAGTCCCTGCTCTTCATGGGAGCAGGCGCAGTATCCCGCAAGGCCAAGACCACCAATATCGACCAGCTGGGCGGCCTGATGAAACGGATGCCCATCACCGGCCGCACCTTCCTGGCCGGCTCGGTGGCCATCTCCGGTCTGCCGCCCTTCAGCGGTTTTATCGGTGAGTTTCTCATCTATTACGGGGCATTCCAGGGCATCAACAACCACCGGTTCTCCTTCATCCTGGCGGTGTTGGCCATTATTTCCCTGGCCGTGATCGGCGGCCTGGCCTCGGCCTGTTTTACCAAGGTGGTGGGCCTGGCCTTTCTGGGGGAACCCCGCACTGACAAGGCTGCCCAGGCCACCGAGGCCCGCTCTGCCATGGTCATGATGATGATTCTCATGGCCGTGGCCTGCCTGGTGATCGGTGTCCTGCCGGAGCCCTTTATCCGGCTGGCCTTTGCCGGTATCAGGGATGTTCCTTATCTGGCAGGCTATGACACCCAGGCCTTTATGGTCATTGTCCGTCATATTTCCCAGACAGCCCTTTTGTTTATTGCCCTTTTCCTGGCCATCAGCCTGCTGCGCAAGATCCTCTATATCAAAAAAGAAATCGGCAGCGGTCTCACCTGGGGCTGCGGCTTCACCCAGCCCACGGTCCGCATGCAGTACACCGGCACCTCCTATGCGGCGGAAATGGTGGATTTCTACCGGCCCTTTGTGCCCATAAAGAGGATCTATACCGGCATCTCTAAGATTTTCCCCGGCAAGACCACCTGGGAGATGGAGGTGGATGATGTGGCGGCAGTAAACTACCAGCGGGGGCTGGTCACGCCGCTGCTGAAACTGGTCCAGAAGCTGCTCTGGATTCAGCACGGCAATATTCAGTTCTATATCGCCTACATCATCGTGGCCCTGGTCGGCCTGCTCCTGTATCTCTAGGGGCCGCCCGAGATCTACCCTTTAAGAAAAATTAAAAAGCGCCGTGGCCACCGAGTGGCAGGCGCTCCTTTCGAGCCCCTAAAAAATTGAGGACTGAGATGGAATCCATACTCTCATTTTGTTTTGCAATCCTGATAGCGCCCCTTCTGCCGGCCGTGATCCAGAAGGTCAAGGCCGCTTTCGGAGGCAGGCAGGGCCCTCCCCTGCTGATCAACTACTACACCATGTTCAAGCTCTTTAAAAAGGGCTCGGTCTACAGCACCAGCACCACCTTTGTCTTTCGGATGGGGCCGGTGGTGGGTTGTGTCACCGGCCTGATGATGCTGCTCTTTTTTCCCCTGGCCGGCATTGCCCCTCTCTTCTCCTTTCATGGCGACGTGCTCATCCTTTTTTATCTCATGGCCCTGGGCCGCTTTTTCACCATCCTGGCCGCCCTGGATACCGCCTCACCCTTTGAGGGGATGGGCGCCGCCCGCGAGGCCTTTTTCTCCACCCTGGCCGAGGCCACTGTCTTTGGTATCCTCATTCTCTTTTTCCGGATCACCGGCTCTTTAAGTTTCGCGGAATTCTTCTCCGGCAACCACCCCATCACCCTCACCGGTCAACATGGGGCCCTGCTGCTGCTGGTGATTGTGGCCCTCTATATCGTCATGCTCACCGAGAACTCCAGGGTGCCGGTGGATGACCCGGCCACCCATCTTGAACTCACCATGATCCATGAGGTGATGATTCTTGACCACAGCGGCCCGGATCTGGCCTTGATTGAGCTGGGGGCCTGGTTTAAGCTCCTCTTTTACTCGGCCTTCCTGGCCCGGCTCATTGATCCCTTTCAATTCCACAATATCTGGCTGGACGGCCTGCTCTTTTACGCCGTAGTCACCTTTGTGTACGTCACCATCGGTACGGTGGAGTCCATTACCGCCAGATACAAGATGAATCTGGTGCCGAAATTCATCCTGACTCCCTTTGCCCTGATCTTTTTCGTCACCATCCTCACCATGGAGCTGATCAAATGATTGTTTTTTCCGATGTCTTACTCTCTCTTACCCTGCTGTCAGTGCTTTTGTCGCTGGCCTCTAACCGGCTGTTGACCCTGGTCAAGATTATGGCCCTGCAGGGCATTGTGGTGTCGCTCATTCCCCTATTTCTGGAATACCACGAAGGCATGGCCATGGGCTCCATCCTCCTGTTGCAGCTCATGATCCTCATCAAGGGCTTTCTGATCCCCGGCCTTATCTTTATGGCCTTGAAAAAGGTGAAGATCCAGCGCGAGATTGAACCCATTGTGGGCTACCATGCCTCCCTCTTTGCCGGCCTCGTCTTTATCGTCATTTCCGCCTTTATTGCCGATCGGATGCATGTCTCCCTGCCGGCGGAGCATGTGCTCCTGATGATAACCGCCATCACCACCCTGGCCGCGGGCCTCTTTCTGCTCATGAGCCGCCGCAAGGCCATCACCCAGGTCATCGGCTACCTGATGCTGGAAAACGGCATCTATCTGACAGGGACGGCCCTGGCCAAGCAGACCCATACCCTCTATGTCGTTGAATTCGGGGTCTTGCTGGATCTATTGGTGGGGGTGATGATCATGGGTATCGTCCTGCATAATATCAACAGCACCTTTGATGATGTGGATACGGCCCTGCTGGGTCAACTAAAAGATTAACAGGAGCCAAAAAACTACTGCGCTAGGAAATTCTGCGTCACACATTGACTCAAAATGCTCATTTACGTTCGTAAACTGCGTGCCCCGCAGGAAATACCCTTGGGGTACTTTTTCGTCCACGTGTTCCTTGTCTTTCCGTCGCTCGCTACGTTTTTTAACACCCTGTCAGATTATAAATGGCTTACGGATCCAATTTTAAAACTTAGGTAAGGATATATAAGACAATGTTAGAATTTACCTGCCTCATTCCCCTGTTTACCGGGATTATCGCTATGTTCCTGCCGGTCAGGTTTGGCCGGGGAATCCTGGTGGTGACCGCCCTGCTCCATCTGCAGCTGACTGTCCTGGCCTGGCTGGGCAAGGTGACACCGGGCCTGCCCCGCTATTTTGCCGCCTCGCCGGACGGTCTGCTGGTGCTGCTGGTCACCTCGTTTATATTTCTGTTCATCTCCATCTATGCGGTCTCCTATATGAGCGAGACCGAGATGAAGAGTGAGCCGATCTATATCGGCTGCACCCTTTTCTTTCTGGCCTCCATGTCCATGGTGGCCCTGGCCGATCATCTCATTGTCCTGTGGATTGCCATTGAGGCCACCACCCTGATGAGTGCCCCCCTGATCTTCCTGAACCGTTCCAAGTCCGCCCTGGAGGCGACCTGGAAATATGTGATGATCTGTTCGGTGGGTATTGCCCTGGCCCTGCTGGGCTGTTTCTTCATCGTCCTTTCCATGGAGATCGGCAATGTCCACGGCCCCATCACTTTCAGCTTCCTGGGTACGGTGGCCACCCAGCTTGATCCTCTCTGGCTCAAGGCCGGTTTTGTCTTTCTGGTCATCGGCTACGGTACCAAGATGGGCCTGGCCCCCATGCATACCTGGTTGCCTGATGCCCACAGCGAGGCGCCCAGCCCGGCCTCGGCCCTGCTTTCCGGGGCCCTGCTCAACTGTGCCTTTCTCGGGGTCTACCGTGGCCATCAGCTCCTCTACCGGGCCGGCCATGGCGATTTTTCCAGCAATATCCTCATCGGCTTCGGCCTCTTCTCCATGCTCATTGCCGCTGTCTTTATCTTCAACCAGACCGGTTACAAGCGGATGCTGGCCTATTCCAGTATTGAGAACATGGGGATCATCGCCTTTGGGGTCGGTATCGGCGGCCTGGCCACCTATGGCGCCATGCTCCATCTCATCCATCACTCGCTGATCAAGTCATCGCTGTTCCTGTCGGCGGGCAATATCCTGCTGGGCTACGGCAGCAAGCTGATCAGCAAGACCGGCAATATGGCCAGGCTCTTCCCCAAGACCTTTACTGCTTTTTTTGCCGGCTTTGCCGGAATATCCGGCTTCCCGCCCTTTGGTATCTTTGTCAGTGAGCTCCTCATTATCCTGGGGGCCTTTCAGCAGGGCCGGACCATCAGCGTCACCCTCTTCATCTTTGCCCTTATCATGATCTTTGCCGGCGCTTCCCGCCTGGTGATGAAGATGAGTTTCGGTAAATGGGATGAGGAGATCCTGGTGGATGAAAAGATGGCCAGGGTCCTGCCCTCATACGCCCTGCTGCTGACCTCGATTATTCTCTGTGTCTGGCTGCCGGACAGCCTCTATCAAACAATTCTCTCGGCAATCGCCACGATCGGAGGTGGTATCCATGGATAAGTTGCTGCACATACAAAACAATGAAAAAGTGAATCGGGCCGATATCCCCCATCTCTCCTTTACCGACCTGCGCCAGCAGCTCCTGGAGTGTGCAGGGGCAGGCGGCCAGGTGGTCCACTTCTTTGCCTATGCAGACCAGGGCACCAGCAAGCTGATGGCGGTGATGCGCACCGATAAACTCTATGTGGGTGGCTGTGATGCCCCGGATTCTTTTGCCTCCCTCACCGCGGAGTCGGAAAAATTCCATATGTTTGAGCGGGAGATCGGGGAGCAGCACGGCCTCAAGGCCGAAGGCCATCCCTGGTACAAGATGGTGCGCTACCATGCCAACTACAGCGGCAAAAAGGACGTCTTTGATAATGACTACAAAGAGGATATTCCGGGCAACTATCCCTACTTCAGAGTGGAGGGCGAAACCGTCCATGAGGTGGCAGTAGGACCGGTCCATGCCGGTATTATCGAGCCGGGTCACTTCCGCTTCCAATGCTGCGGTGAACGCGTCTTCCACCTGGAGATCCAGCTCGGCTATCAGCACCGTGGCGTCGAGAAACTCCTGCAGACCGTGGCCATGAAGAGAATGCCCATTATTGCCGAGACCATTGCCGGCGACACCACCATCGGTCATGGCCTCTGTCAGGCCCAGGCCATCGAAGCCCTGGCCGGGCTGCAGGTCGATGAGGGCGCCAAGATCGTCCGTACCATTGCCCTGGAGCTTGAACGCATTGCCAATCACATCGGTGACCTGGGCGCCCTCAGCATTGACGTGGCCTTTGGCCCGCCCGCCGCCTATTTCGGCCGGATCAGGGGCGAATACCTCAATCTGACCCAGATTCTGGGTGGCAACCGTTTTGGTCGTGGTCTGGTAAGAGCGGGCGGTGTGACCCACGTTATGGGTGACGAGCAGAAAAAGCTGCTGGCCGACAAGCTGGCCGAGCTCACCCCGGAGGTGGAGCATGTCAGTGAGTTGATTTTCTCGGCCCCCAGTGTCCAGGCCCGTTTTGACCATACCGGCACAGTGAGCCGCGACAACGCCGAGAAAATCGGCCTGGTTGGGTATGCTGGTCGGGCCTCAGGCCTGAAATATGATGCCCGGGTCAGTTTCCCCACCGAGTGTTATGGGGATCTTCCTGCCAATAGCAACGAGAAAACCGATGGTGATGTCTGCTCACGGGCCACGGTGCGCCGGGAGGAGATCATGCATTCCATCCGTCTGATCAATAGCCTGCTCGACAAAAAGGAAGAGGCCAAGAGCTATACCCCCCAGGAAGTGCAATTGGCGCCGGACTCCTTTGTGGTCAGCATGAACGAGGGGTGGCGGGGTGAGGTTTCCCACTGCATCATTACCGATGATCAGGGGGGTATCCTGCGCTACAAGGTGAAAGACCCCTCCTTTCACAACTGGACCGGTCTGGCCCTGTCTCTGCGTGATGAGGGTATTTCCGACTTTCCCCTGTGCAATAAGAGCTTCAATCTGTCCTACTGCGGATTTGATCTGTAAAGGAAGGATTTTCCTTGCTTTCCCCCTGGGTTTGAGTCGTCCCTGCAGGCTAATATAAAAAAACATGAAGGTTTTACTATGCTGCAAGTACTTAAAAATAGAATGGAACAGGGGTATCGGACCTCTAAATACCCCAAAGAGCAGATCAACCTCTACAAGCGTTTCCGCGGTCTGCCCAGGGTTGATCCCAAATGTGAGGCGGCCCTGGTAAAACGGTGCGCCGACGCCTGTCCCCAGGACTGCATTGATGTCGAAACCTGCCGGATCGATCTGGGCCGCTGTGTGTTCTGCGGCCTGTGTGAGACCCTGTCCGGCGGCAGATTCGCCACTTTCAGCCAGAATTTTGAGATGGGCACGGCCAGCCGCGATGATCTCTTTACCCACGGTGACCTGCCCGCCCTGGCCGAGCATTCAAAAAAGCATTTCAAAAAGCTCTTTGGCCGCTCCCTGCAGCTCCGCCAGATCTCCGCCGGGGGCTGTAATGCCTGCGAGGCGGATACCAACGTCCTCAACACGCCGTTTTTTGACCTGGCCCGTTTCGGCATCCAGTTTGTCGCCTCGCCGCGCCATGCTGACGGCATCCATGTCACCGGCCCCATCTCCGGGAACATGCGGACGGCCACCATTACCACCTTTGAGGCGGTACCCAGCCCCAAGGTGGTCATTGCCAGCGGCGCCTGCGCTATTTCCGGCGGTCCTTTTTACGGCAGTGAGGATATTGTCGGTGATTTGAATACTCTTATCCCGGTGGATCTCTACATCCCCGGCTGTCCGCCCCATCCCCTCACCACCCTGCACGCCTTGTTGAATTATTTCAAGTAGTTGTGTGAGCTGTTCGGGTCAATAGGGAAAGGAGCCTGGCAGGATTGCTGACCTGCCCAGGGGCGGTGTATACCACCAGGCTCCTTGATCGATCAGAATCCCCCGCGGAGATCAGGATCCGCCTAAAGGACGAGGTCCATGGTCACCGGGCAGTGGTCTGAACCCAGGATAGCGCTCAAGATGGCGGCTGATTTGACCCGCTCCCTGCTTTTTGCATCCACCACAAAATAATCAATACGCCAGCCGATATTCCTGGTCCTGGCCTTAAAACGGTAGCTCCACCACGAGTAGTTGCCCGGCTCCTGGTTGAAGATGCGGAAGGTGTCGATGTAGCCCGCGGCCAGAAATTCGTCCATCCAGGCCCGCTCCTCAGCGGTAAAGCCTGGATTTTTTTCGTTTGCTCTGGGGTTGGTCAGGTCGATTTCCTTATGGGCGACATTGAGATCGCCGCAGAGTACCACGGTTTTCTGGGCGGCCAGCCCGTCCACAAAGCGGTGCAGGGTCTGGTTAAAGGCTAATTTATAATCCAGGCGGGCCAGGCTGTGCTGGGCATTGGGGAAATAGCCATTGACCAGGTAAAAGCTGTCAAACTCGAGGGTAAGCAGTCGGCCCTCGTTATCAAACTCCTCTCGGCCCATGCCGGTGATGACCTTAAGGGGTTTCAGGCGTGAATAGACAGCCAGACCTGAGTAGCCCTTTTTGTCCGCCGGGGCAAAATAGGCGTTGTAGCCGTCGATATTTTTCAATCTCTCTGAGAGCTGGTCAGGATGGGCCTTGGTCTCCTGGAGGGCAAAGATGTCGGGGCCCAGGTCCTGGACAATATCGACAAAGCCCTTTTTCTCCACCGCCCTGATACCGTTGACGTTCCAGGAGATCAGATGCAGGGTTTTGGCGGCGCTTTTTTTGCCGTCTTTGGCCAGCCGGCGGGGGGTGACCCCCAGTTTTGGGCATTCCGAGGCCAGGAGGCAGCGGTCACAGTGGGGTCCCACCGGCCTGCAAGTGCCCTGGCCAAAGGCCACCAGAATGGAGTTGAAGGTGAGCCAGTACTTTTCAGGCAGTTGCCGGCGCAGGGCCATTTCGGTCTGTTCCGGCTCCTTGGTCCGGACATAGCCCCAGATGTTCATGATCCGGTGGACATGGGTATCCACGCAGACAGCGGGGATGCCAAAGGCCGCCACCATCACCAGATTGGCGGTCTTGCGCCCCACCCCCGGCAGGGTGAGGAGCTTGTCAAGATCGGCAGGCACCTGGTTGGCGAAGGCGGCCAGGGCCGCGGGCAGGGCCGCCAGATAGCGGGCCTTGTTCTTGAAAAAGCTCACCGGATAGATCAGGGTGCGCAGCTCCTCCTGGCTGAGCCGGGCCAGGGAGGCGGGATCCTTCGCCTTGGCAAAGAGCCGGCCACTGGCCTGGGCCGTGGTCTCATCCTTGGTCCGGGCCGAAAGGATGGTGGCCACCAGCACCTTGAAGGGGTCGTTGGTCTGCACCGCTACCAGGTCCACCACCGGCACCTGGTAGGAGGCGACTTCATCCTTAAGGAGGGCCAGAAAACGATCAATATTAAGTTCTGTCATGACAATAAATTATATCCCAGAGCGTCTACAACATCTGTCGGTAGTTCCGCCTATGTATCAGGCCTGCCTTGGCAAGGGAAAAGAAAAAAATGTAGCTTTGCCCCTTGACTTTCTCCCTAAGAGCGCTAAGACTAGCGCACAAATTTCAGGGAATGAATTTATACTCATTCTTAACCATAATGTTTGCCATCCTTAAAGCTTTTTATGGCTGGACTGTGGCTCAAACGTGCGTGTTCTAATGTTGTTTTTGGCTTCCTTCTGCCTGTCTCAGGCCTGTTCAGCCGCTTACATCTCTTGTGATGCAACCGACTCGTTTCGAAGTCTTAACTTTTTTTGAAGGAGAGGAATCATGGGAGTTGTTACTTCAATAATGCCCACCAGTGACCAGGCCCTGGCCATGCTCATGGAGGGCAATAAACGTTTTGTCGATACCCAGGCAACCCATCCCCATCAGGATGCGGAATACCGCATTGGTCTTGGCAAGGGCCAGGCACCCTTTGCGGCAATACTGGCCTGTGCTGATTCCCGGGTGCCGCCCGAGGTCCTTTTTGATGAGGGTCTCGGCGATCTCTTTGTGGTCCGTGTGGCCGGCAATATCATCAATGATCAGCTCCTGGGCAGCCTGGAGTATGCTGCCGCTCATCTCAATACTCCCCTGATCATGGTCATGGGCCACACCAGCTGCGGCGCCATCGGCGCTGTGGCCAGCGGTGCCGAGCTTGACGGCCATATCGCCTCTCTGGCCCCGGCTATCCAGCCTGCCGTCGACAAGGTCAAAGGCATGGAAGGCAATCTCACTGATAACGCTGCCCGGGAAGTGGCGCGGATGACTGCTGATGAGCTCCGTAGCTCGCAGCCAATTCTGGCGGACCTGGTAAGAAAGGGCAAGGTAAAGGTTGTTGCCGCCTTTTATGATCTGGAAACGGGTGTTGTTGAGCTCCTGTAAATAACAAGCTGTTTTTATGCATAAACCCTGGTGCCCGTTCAGAAGTGAGGGGTGATCTCAGCCAGCTTTTGAGGTCAAGAATCGTTTCTGAGTGCGCATCATCTTATTTTTTGCGCCGGCCCCTGTGCCGGCCAAATGAAATTGAAGAGGAAAGAGAAAATGCTGACAAAGATATTTCCGTTCTTGACCTGGTTTGAGGAGTATGACGGTGGCAAGTTCAAGATAGACCTGCTGGCCGGCATCACCGTGGCCATGGTCCTTATTCCCCAGTCCATGGCCTATGCCCAGCTGGCTGGTCTGCCCGCCTATTACGGACTCTATGCGGCCTTTTTGCCACCCATGGTGGCAGCCCTTTTTGGTTCCAGCCGGCAGCTGGCCACAGGCCCGGTGGCTGTTGTCTCCCTGATGTCCGCCGCCTCCCTGGAGCCCCTGGCCACGGCCGGCGGCCCTCAGTTCATCGCCTATTCCATTGTCCTGGCCTTAACCGTCGGTATCTTCCAGTTTTCCCTGGGGGTTCTCCGTCTCGGCCTGGTGGTCAACTTCCTTTCCCATCCGGTGATTAACGGCTTCACCAATGCCGCGGCCATCATCATTGCCTCTTCGCAGTTTTCCAAATTTTTCGGGGTCTATGTGGACAAGGCGCCCCATCATTATGAAACCATGATGCGGGTGGCCCAGGCCGCCTTCGATTATACCCACTGGCCCACCCTGATGTATGGGATCGGGGCGGTGGTGATCATGGTTGTCCTGCGCAAGATCAACCCGCGTATCCCCAATGTGCTGGTGGCGGTGGTCATCACCACCCTGATCTCCTTTTCCACCGGTTTCAATAATGACGCCTCTGTGCCGGTCAGTTCTATACAGATGCCCGGCGTTACCGAAAAGATCCAGGAATTCAACACCATTGTTGCGCGGATCAAGAGCCTGGGCCAGGCCCGGGCCGAACTGGGCCAGCAGGTTGATGAGCAGAAAAAACATGATGCCGAGGCCGGTCATGGGGGAAAATCCCTGGAATTGATCAGGCTGGAAGCAGAGGTGGCGATGCTCACCTCCCGCATGGAAGCGGCCAAGCATGAGGCCCATCTGCTGCGCAGCGATCTGCGCGACCTTAAATTTGAGGCCGTAAAGAGGGGCGAGGGTGAGACTGCCCAGTATGCCTTCTATCCCCAAGAAACCCTGCCGGCCGGTGTGGAGAGTGATGACCGCACCTGGCGGCTGAAGGTCGGCAATACCCAGCTCGATCCCGCCACTCTCCAGATGATGGGCGGCGGCGCCATTGTCGGCCAGATCCCCAAGGGCTTGAGCTTTGCTGTGCCCGGCACGATAAAGGATCCGCAGACCGGCGACAAGATAGGTGATTCTCTGCTGAGCATGAAGACCTTCATGAAGCTGCTGCCCACCGCCATTATTATCTCCCTCCTCGGGTTCATGGAGGCCATTGCCATTGCCAAGGCCATGGCTGCCAAGACCGGTCAGAAACTGGACCCCAACCAGGAACTCATCGGCCAGGGTCTTGCCAATATCGTCGGCTCCTTCGGCGGTTCCTATGCGGTTTCCGGCTCCTTCTCCCGTTCCGCGGTCAACCTGCAGGCGGGTGCTGTCTCCGGCATCTCCTCGGTGGTCACCTCCCTGGTGGTGGTCCTCACCCTCTTCTTTTTCACGCCGCTCCTCTATCATCTCCCCCAGGCCACCCTGGCGGCGGTTATCATGATGGCGGTTATCGGCCTCCTCAACTTCCAGGGCTTTGCCCATGCCTGGAAGGCCCGGTGGGATGACGGCGTCATAGCCATCCTGAGCTTCTGCATTACCCTCTATTTTGCCCCCCATCTGGACAAGGGCATCATGGTCGGCGTGGCGCTCTCCATGGCGGTCTTCCTCTACAGGTCCATGCGGCCGCGGGTTGCCTCTCTCTCCCTCAATGAGGAAAAGGTGCTGAAGGATGCCGAGCATTATCGTTTAAAGGGGTGCCGCCACGTCTCGGTAGTCCGTTTTGACGGGGCCCTCTTCTTTGCCAATGCCAGCTATCTGGATGAGCAGGTGGCCAAGTTCCGCACCGAGCATCCGGATCTGCGCTACATCCTGCTGGACAGCAAGGGTATCAACGATATGGATGCCTCCGGCGAAGAGGCCCTGAAGATGCTGGTCCGCCGCGTCCGCAGCGCCGATCTCGGCTTTGCCATGTGCGGCATCAAGGGCCAGGTCCTGGCCGTTATGGACCGCACCGGTCTGTATAAGGAGATCGGTGCCGACCATATCTTCCCTGATACGGCCACGGCGCTCAGGGTCATTCTGGATGAGATCCATACCAATACGGATCTGCCCGCCGAGGGGTGCGCCAACTGCCCCTTGACCAACTATATCCCGGCCTGATCATTCCGGAGATCCTCGCTCCAGCAAAAGCCGGCATGCCTGCACAGGTATGCCGGCTTTTGTTGTGGGGCCTTAGGCATGGTGCCCACACCTTTGCAGGGCACCCCCAGACCATCAAGAGCTGATGAGCTCGCAAAAAGTCCATCGTACCGTTTGAGATGGCTAAGCAAAAAACTTTGATATCCAGGTAAGCGAACATCGTGAGACTCCGAGGAGTGGTGGTGTCGAGGGCACGGAAGCGTACTTTAGTACGCTGAGTACCCGAGATGCCGCCACGACGCAGGAGATCGGAGTTTTTGCGACGCCATCAAGAGCTGGAGCAGCTATCATGATACAAAACCACAGCAAGAGCGACCAGGTAAGCGATGCCCAGATGATCCAGGTGATCGCCGATTTTCTCGACCAGGGACTGGTGGCCAATATCGTTGCCCTCTTCAAGGCGGAGCCCCGCTATTATGCCCTGGTCGGTGAGATCCTCAAAGACGAACGTTTTGCCGTGCGCCTGGGGGTCTCTGTGCTTTTTGAGGAACTGAAAGAAGAGCGCCCCCAGGAGGTGGGCCTGGCCCTGCCGGGGCTCATTCCTCTCCTTGATCCCGCCACTCCGGCCTATGTGCGCGGGGAAGCGGTGAGCATCATCGGCATGGTGGGCACAGACCAGGCCCTGGCGCTTCTCAGGCCCCTGTGTCAGGATGACGATCCGCAAGTCTCGGAGATCGCAAGAGATTATCTGGATGGCTGAACTCCTCCGGGCCGGAGGGTAATGGCGGCGCAAAATGGATTGCACAAAAGGTTATTCCTTGTTATAGTTGCTCCCTTTTTCCCCCCTCCTTCCCCTTTGATCAGTGTCTTCCTGTTTTTGTCAAGAAAGCAAAGAAGGCAACGAGGATTTTCATGCCTTCTCCGACAGACAACAGTATCACCAGTTTTACCGAGCTTTCCCTGCCCGCCCCGCTTCTTAAGGCCTTGAATAAGGAGGGGTATGAGACCCCTTCTCCCATCCAGGCCGCCATGATCCCCCATGTCCTGGCGGGCCGCGATGTCATCGGCCAGGCCCAGACCGGCACCGGCAAGACAGCGGCCTTTGCCCTGCCCCTGCTGGCCATGCTTGACCTCAAGCTGCCCCGCCCCCAGGTGCTGGTTCTGACCCCCACCCGGGAACTTGCCATCCAGGTGGCAGAGGCCTTTCAGAGCTATGCCGCCTTTATGAAGGATTTCCATGTCCTGCCCATCTATGGCGGCCAGGATCCCAGTATCCAGCTCCGGCAGCTGAAGCGCCGGGTCCATGTGGTGGTGGGCACCCCGGGCCGGGTCATGGACCATATGCGCCGCGGCTCCCTCAATCTGCAGGATCTGCGCTGTCTGGTCCTGGATGAGGCCGATGAGATGCTGCGCATGGGTTTTGTCGACGATGTGGAGTGGGTGCTGGCCCAGACCCCGCCCAAACGGCAGGTCACCCTCTTTTCCGCCACCATGCCGCCCAGCATCCGCAAGATCGCCCAGAAATATCTCCACAATCCCATGGAGATCACCATCAAGGAAAAGACCACCACGGCCAAAACCGTGCACCAGCGCTATCTCCAGGTCAACCAGTTCGACAAGCTCGACGGCCTCACCCGGATCATGGAGGCGGAACCCTTTGACGCCATGCTGATCTTTGTCCGCACCAAGACCGCCACGGTGGAGCTGGCGGATAAGCTTTCGGCCCGCGGCTTTGCGGCCAGCGCCTTGAACGGCGACATCCAGCAGAGCCAGAGAACGCGCATTGTGGAAAGCCTCAAGAAAGGGGGGCTGGACATCATTGCTGCCACGGATGTGGCGGCCCGGGGCCTGGATGTCTCCAGAATTAGTCATGTCATCAATTACGACATCCCCCATGACGCCGAATCCTATGTGCACCGCATCGGCCGCACCGGCCGGGCAGGCAAGGAGGGGGAGGCCATTCTCTTTGTCACCCACCGGGAAAAGAGGATGCTGGCCACCATCGAGAGGGCCACGGGCCAGAAGATCGAGATGATGAAACTGCCCTCAGTGGCCAAGGTCAACGAGCACCGCATCGCCGCCTTCAAGGCCGCCATTACCGAGACCCTGAGCAAGGGAGATCTCTCCCTCTATGCCGACCTGGTTGAGGATTACCAGGAGGAGAACGGGGTGGCAGCGGTTGATATCGCCGCGGCCCTGGCCAAGATGGTGAAGGGCGACACCCCCCTGCTCATGAACGAGGCGCCGGTCCGGGCCACGGAAAGCCGCCCCTTTAAGGAGCGTGCTGACCGCCCCGAGCGCACCCCGGCCCGCCGGGAAATGGCTGCCGGCGGCAAGATGAGCACCTACCGCATTGAAGTGGGCAGCAGCCACGGGGTCAAACCGGGCAATATTGTCGGGGCCATCGCCGGTGAAGCGGATATTGACAGTAAGTTTATCGGCTCCATCAATATCTTTGACGATCACAGCACCGTGGATCTGCCTGAGGGCATGCCCGCTGATATTTTCGACCTCCTCAAGACCGTCTGGGTCTCAGGCCAGCAGCTCCGGATTTCCCGGCTGAGCCAGCAGACCTCAAAGAGCTTCAGCGAGCGGCCCAAAAAGGTGACGGCCAAGCCGCGGTCCACCCGTCCGACCACCAAGCCTGTTGTCAAGAAAGGGGCGGCCCGGGGCGTCAAAAGGCGGAAATAGCCCTTGCTGTCGGGCTCAAAACCCTCATAAAGAGGGGACGTCCCAAATCTTTTCCTGAGCACAGATAGGCCGGAGAATATGACCTTTCACTGTAAAAATTACCAGATCAACACCGACCAGTGCACCAAGCTGCAGGGCGAATGTCTGCCCGGCCGCAAGGGGTGTGTTCTTTTTGGCCGGGTGGCCCTGAGTGAGGAGCTGGAACGGAAGATCCAGCTCCTGGAAGAGAGGCTGGCCAGGCAGAAGGAGTAGCCGTTGGCGGGGCCGGGCTTACCCCCGGACAGGCCTGGCCGAAGAGGCTTCAGTCGCCCTGTGGGGCAGAGAATCGATAAAAAAAGGGGAAGCGCACCAGGTGCGCTTCCCCTTTTTTTATGGTTCGGACATGGACACCAGAAAAACTACTCCGGCTTTTTCTCCTCCCAGTCAGGGCGCAGGGACAGTTCGGTGAGCTGCTTGCGGGCCACCCCGGCCGGGGCATCGGTGAGGGGGCAGGAGGCCTTCTGGGTCTTGGGAAAGGCGATGACGTCGCGGATGGTGTCGCAGCCCAGGAGGATCATCATCAACCGGTCAAAGCCAAAGGCCATGCCGCCATGGGGCGGGGCGCCCAGCTCCAAGGCCTGGAGCAGGAAGGCGAACTTGTCCTGGGCCTCTTTCTCGTCAATGCCCAGGACGCCAAAGACCTTGTCCTGCAGTTCCTTCTGGTGGATACGCAGGGAGCCGCCGCCGATCTCGGTGCCGTTTAAGACCATGTCGTAGGCCCGGCTCTTGACCTGGGCCGGGTCGCTGTCCAGGAGGTGGATATCCTCCTCTTTGGGCATGGTGAAGGGATGGTGCACCGAGGTGTGGTATTTGAGCTCCTGGTCATATTCCACCAGGGGAAAGTCGGTGACCCACAGGAAGCTGAACTCCTCCTTGTTGAGGAGGCCCAGGCGGCGGGCCAGCTCCAGACGGATCTCGGCCAGAACCTGGTGGACGCTGGCGGCGGTGTCGGCCTGAAAGAGCAGGAGATCGCCCTCTTCGGCCCCTAAGGCGGCGGACATCTCGGCCCGTTCCTCATCCTTGAAGAACTTGGCAATGGGTGACTGCCATTCGCCCTCTGCCTTCATCTTCACCCAGGCCAGACCCTTGGCCCCGTAATTGCCGGCAAAAGCGGTGAGGTCATCGAGATCCTTGCGGGAGAAGGTGGCGCAGCCCTTGGCATTGATGGCCTTGACCACGCCGCCCTTTTCCACCACGGTGCAAAAGACCTTGAAGCTGGCGTCCTTGACGATATCGGTGAGGTCGGTGAGCTCCAGGCCGAAGCGGATATCGGGCCGATCCGTGCCAAAGCGGGCCACTGCCTCGTCATAGGGCATACGCGGAAAAGGCGTGGTGATCTCCATATCCTTGGTGGCGCGGAACAGGGCCTTCATCATCTCTTCGCCGATCCGGTAGATCTCCTCCTCGTTGACGAAAGAAAGCTCCATATCCACCTGGGTGAATTCGGGCTGCCGGTCGGCGCGCAGGTCCTCATCGCGGAAGCATTTGGTGATCTGGTAATAGCGGTCCATGCCCGCCACCATGAGCAGCTGCTTGAAGAGCTGGGGCGACTGGGGCAGGGCGTAGAACCTGCCGGCATTGACCCGGCTGGGCACCAGATAATCCCGGGCCCCTTCCGGGGTGGAGCGGGTGAGCATGGGGGTCTCTATCTCCAGAAAATCCTCCTGGTTGAGGAAGGCGCGGATGGCCTGGGCCGCCTTGTGGCGGGCAATGAAATGGGCGGCCATGCCGGGCCGGCGCAGGTCAAGGTAGCGGTACTGGAGGCGCAGATTTTCAGAGACCTCGCCCTCCTCGTCCAGGGGAAAGGGCGGGGTCTTGGATTTGTTTAAGATGCGCAGCTCATCCACCATGATCTCGATGGCGCCGGTGGCCAGCTTGTCATTGCGCATACCGTCAGGCCGCAGGCTCACCTTGCCGCGAATGGCCAGGACCCATTCGCTGCGCAGGCCATGGGCCTTGGCGTGGACCTCGGGATTATGCTCCGGATTAAAGACAACCTGGGTAATGCCCCAGCGGTCGCGGAGATCGATGAAAATAACCCCCCCATGGTCGCGGCGCCGCAGTACCCAGCCCATGAGGATGACCTCCCGGCCCTGGTTGCTGTCGTTTAAGTCGTTGCATTTATGCGTTCTAACGAGATCGCCCATGGATTCCATTGGCTGCTCCTCTGTGGTTTAAAAGGGATGAAAGAGGCGGGATGAAGGAGGGAGATATCTGCTGCCCCTGGTCATCTCCCCTTCAGCGCGCTCTTTTTGTAGGGTATCTTGCCGCTCCTGCAGGAGGAAGCCGGCTTCTGCTTTTTTTATTCGTCAAACAACCTGTCGGCAAGCTCCAGGCACCAGCCCTTGAGGTCGCCGCCCAGGGCGATCTCCTGCTGCTCATGGCTCTCCATGTTGCGCAGCAGGGCCTGGCTGTTTTTCAGCTCCTCTTCGCCCAGGATGAGAACGAAGCGGGCCTGGGCCCGGCCTGCCTGTTTCATCTGGTTTTTCAGGCTGCGGTCCTGGTAGTCCATGGCCACCAGCAGGCCCAGGGCCCGCAGGAAATGGCATATCTTGAAGGCCTCGTCCTGGCCGGCCGGACCCAGGGCGGCGATGAAGAGATCGATCTCCGGCTCCGGCAGCAGATCCTCCTGCTGGCTCAGCAGCAGGGCCAGCCGCTCGATACCCAGGGCAAAGCCGATGCCGGGCACGGCCGGGCCCCCCAGCTGCTCCACCAGGCCGTCATAGCGGCCCCCTGCCCCCACCGCGGCCTGGGCCCCGAGATCGCTGGTGAGCAGTTCAAAGGTGGTGCGGGTGTAATAATCAAGGCCGCGGACCATACGGGGATTGACGCTGTAGCGCACCTCCAGGAGGTCGAGATCCCTCTGCACCGCCTGGAAATGCTCGGCGCAGCCGCTGCAGACATGGTCGAGGATGGAAGGGGCGTCTTTATAGTGGGCCTGGCAGTGGTCACTCTTGCAGTCGAGAACCCGCAGGGGATTGGTGTGGCGCCGGCGCAGACAGTCTTCGCAGAGATCTTCGATATTGCTGATAAATTCCAGCAGGGCCTGGTTAAAGGCAGGTCGGCATTGGGGGCAGCCCAGGGAGTTTATCTCCAGGCGTGCTGTCAGGCCCAGCTCTTCGACGATGAGAGCGGCCATGGCCATCAGTTCGGCATCGGCCCGGGCCAGATCCGTGCCCAGGACCTCCACCGAGATCTGGTGAAACTGACGGAGCCGGCCCTTCTGGGGCCGTTCATGGCGGAACATGGGGCCGATGGTATAGAGTTTCTGGATCGGTTTGGCCACGTGGAGGCCGTTTTCGATATAGGCCCTGAGCACCGAGGCCGTGCCTTCGGGGCGCATGGTCAGGGAAGAGCCGTTGCGGTCGGGGAAGGTGTACATCTCTTTTTCAACGATATCCGTGGTTTCGCCAATGGAACGCTGAAAAAGCTTGGTTTTTTCCAGGATGGGGACCTTGATTTCGCTGCAGCCGAAACGGTGCAGAATGTCCCGGGCCGTGGCCTCGATGAACTGCCAGGTCTCCACCTGGCCGGGAATGATATCTTTGAAGCCTTTTAACGCCTTAACTGCCACCAGCTTTCTCCGTTAGGGTCATGGAAAAAACCCGCCGCAATGGGCAGGTCTGAAGAGACATGGAAAAACACGAGAATCTAGCCCAGGAAGCAAGGAAAGTCAAGGGAATGTGCGCCCCGGCCCAGCTCCTGAAAAGGGGGTGGCGTCCTTGCCTGCTTCTCCTTCGGCTCTTTGTCAGCTTACCCTGGAAATCGGGCTGCCCGCTGCGACGCTCTCTGTCTGGCTGCCCCAGAAGGGCCGGCAGAGGCTATTTCGGGGCGGCCAGGGCGGCGTGGTCGACCTTGAGGCAGCGATCCATGATCACCGTCAGGCCGGCCTCCCGGGCCACGGCCGCCGCCTCCTGGTTGACGATCCCCTGCTGCATCCAGATGACCCGGGCCTTGATGGCCACGGCCTGGGCCACCACCTCCCCCACCTCTTCGGAGCGCCGGAAGATATCCACCAGATCCACGGGCTGGGGGATGTCCAGCAGGCTGGCATAGCAGGTGCGGCCCAGGATCTCGCTCTGGCCGGGGTTCACCGGAATGACAACATAGCCCGCTGCCATCAGATAGCGGGCCACCTGGTGGGAGGGCCGGTTTTCCTTGGGCGACAGCCCCACCACGGCAATGGTCCTGGTGTGGGCCAGGATTTCCCTGATCTGGCTGAAATTTGTCTGCATCTTTTTCCCTTCTGGTTGAAATAAAAGGCCGGCATGGGGTAGTGTGCACCACTGTAGTAAAAAAAAGAACAAGGAGCAAGGAGCCCGGCGCACTGCCTGCCTGCTCCCCATCATGAATCGGAGGAAGAGCCATGTGCCAGATGAGCGTTGTCCTGGAAAAAGAGGGGAAAGAGGAGGTGATCATGGAAAATGTCATCCTCCTGGAGGCCAAGGAGGGCGGCATTGAGGTCTCCACCCTTTTTGATCCCCCGAAGCTGGTGCCCGGCGCCATGGTGAAGAGGATGGATTTCAGCAGCGGCACCGTCATCCTGGTGCCTGCCACCTGATGTTTTGTTCTCTTTTGTGGTGGGAACTCCGGTCTCTGGAGCTTATTTTTCTCACCACAGAGGACACAGAGAAATCTCTTTGATGTAAAGCGGTGACTTCTTTGTTCTCTGCACTGAAATTATAGTTTTAATGAGACCACATACATATCTCTTTAGGGAAAAGACAATGGGCGAAAAAACCAATCTGGAAAAACTGCGCATCCTGCTGCCCCACTGGGTGGAGCACAGCCACAGCCATCAGGCGGAATTCAACAAATGGCTGGAAGTGGCCCGGGCCGAAGGGCAGACCGAGGCCGCCGGCGAGATCCACAGGGCCTTAGGCCTGATGGCGGAGACGGAAAAGGCTCTGGAAAGGGCCCTGGAACTGCTGGGCGGCAAGGCAGAGGGGCACCACCATGGCCACCACCATCATCATTAGGTGAAGGGGAAGGGGCTGCCTTTCACTGGGGATGAAAAACCGAAGAGGTCAGCCGGCCCGGCACCACCGGCACCAGCCAGTAGCCTTCAGGGTTTTTGGTTATGGCCTCATGCAGGGCGGGGCTGAGCCAGTGGGAATCCTCCACCAGGTTATAAAAGGCGGAGTCCACGCCGATAAAGCCGTCCAGCATGTGGGCCAGGGTGTGCAGAAGCTTGCTGGGATAGCCCTGGGGCAGGTCATTGAGGTGGCTCAGCAGGGTGATGCCGGTCTCTTCCAGCTCTGCAATGAGGCTGGCAGTGCATTCCCTGTTCTGGGCAATGGCCCCCTCCATGGCCCTCCAGAAAGAAGGGTGGCTGGCCGTCATGAGGCCCGCCTCTTCGATGGTGGGGGCGGCGTAGCGGACCAGCTTGGTGTGGTCAAGAAAATGGCGCACCTTGCGGCGGGCCTGCTGGTCATGGTCGGCCCGGGTGAGGAAGAGATGTCTGATGGGGTCCTGGTTCATGGGAAGAAGGGGACTTTCTTGGGGATCTCCATGAAGCTGGTGACCCTGAATTCGGCGCTCAGCTCCGGGTTCTTGAAGGCGATGAGCTGCATGCCCACCCCGGCTGAGTGCTCCCGGTCGACAATGGAGTCGCCGATGTAAATGGCCTCTGCGGCGCTGAGGCCGTAATGGGCCAGGATCACCTCCAGGGCCTCGGGGTGGGGCTTGGGGTGGGTGACGTCAAAGGTGGTCATCACCTTGCCGAAATATTTTTCCAGGCCGAAAAGCTCCAGAATAATATGCATGGTGGTGGTGCGGCTGGTGGAAATGGCGGCCTCAATGTCCTTGCTCTGCAGATATTCGAGAAACTCGATGAGGTCCGGCTCCATGATCATGTATTTGAGATAGGGCTGGTAATCAAGATCAGCCCGATACGCCTCGGCCTTGCCGATATCCTCGGGGTGGTGGCGCAGCAGATAGCGCACCGAGCGCATGACATTATGGATATGTACATAGTCGAGCTCCTCAGGGGTCATGGGCGGGTGGCCCATGGTCGCGAGGATATGGTTGTAATAATTCTTGTTGGCGTTCTTGGAGTCGAACATGACCCCGTCACAGTCAAAAATGACCAGTTTCAGTTTTTTCATTGCGTGCCTCAGGTGGCGTAAATTACCTTGGTTATTAAACACAGAGACACAAAGACACAAAGATTGTTTATGGATTGTAAAGGCGCTTACGCATACCCAGTTATAAGAGTAACAGTGGGTACGTGGTCAAAAAACTCTGTGTCTCTGTGTCTCTGTGGTTAGTTTGTATTTTTGTGGTTAAATCAGCTCTTCTTGTAAGACACCTAAACATAACAAAAGCAGACAGGTATGGAAACCACAGACTTTCTCGTTATCGGCAGCGGTATTGCCGGCCTTTCCTTTGCCCTCAAGGCGGCGCACTTGGGCTCGGTGACCATTGTCACCAAGAAGGCCAGGGTGGACTCGGCCACCAATTTGGCCCAGGGGGGCATTGCCGCGGTGCTGGCCGGCACCGACTCCTTTGCGTCCCATATTGCCGATACCCTGGCCTGCGGCGCCGGCATCTGTGATGAGGAGGTGGTGCGCCAGGTGGTGGAGGCGGGGCCGGAGCGTGTTGCCGAGCTGATCCGCCTGGGCGTGGACTTCAACCGCAGCGGCGACCAGCTTGACCTGGGCCGGGAAGGGGGCCATTCGGCCCGCCGCATCGCCCATGCCATGGATACCACCGGCCAGGAGATCGAGCGCAGCCTGCTGGCCCAGGTGGAGGCCAATCCCGCCATCCAGCTCCTGGAGAACCATCTGGCCGTGGACCTGCTCATTGCTTCCCGGGCCGGGGTCAATGTCAGCGGTCCCTGTCTGGACCGCTGTCTGGGCGCCTATATCCTCCACCGTAAGGACAACTCCATCACCCCCTACAAGGCCAAGGTCACCCTGCTCTGCACCGGCGGCACCGGCAAGGTCTATCTCTATACCACCAACCCGGATATCGCCACCGGCGACGGCATTGCCATGGCCTACCGGGCCGGGGCCAGGGTGGCTAATATGGAGTTTGTCCAGTTCCATCCCACCTGCCTCTTCCATCCCAAGGCCAAGAATTTCCTCATCTCCGAGGCGGTGCGCGGCGAGGGCGGCGTCCTCCTTGATGAAAGGGGCCAGGCCTTCATGGCCAAGTATGATCCCCAGGCGGACCTGGCCACCCGGGACACCGTGGCCCGGGCCATCGACACGGAGATGAAGGCCAGCGGCGATGATTCGGTGTTTCTTGATATCAGCCATAAGCCCGCTGATTTCATCAAGAAGCGCTTCCCCACCATCTACGCCACCTGCCTGGGCCTGGGTATCGATATCACCAGGGAGCCCATTCCGGTGGTGCCGGCCGCCCACTATATGTGCGGCGGCGTGGTCACCGACATCTGCGGCCGCACCAATATCGACAGCCTCTACGCCCTGGGCGAGACCGGCTGCACCGGCCTGCACGGCGGCAACCGCCTGGCCTCCAACTCCCTGTTGGAGGCGGTGGTGGTGGCCCATAATGCCGCAGAGCAATGCCGCCAGGAGTGGCCCACCATTGCCGGCCTTGACGGCATCAAGATCCCGGCCTGGACCGTGGGCCGGGCCGAGCGGCTGGAGGAATGCGTGCTGATCAGCCACACCTGGGACCAGATCCGGCGCCTCATGTGGAATTATGTGGGCATTGTCCGTTCGGAAAAAAGGCTGCTCATGGTGCGCAAGCAGCTGGCGCCGCTGATCCAGGACGTCCACACCTTCTTTGACGAATATCTCCTTACCCCCAATCTCATTGAGCTGCGCAATATCGCCCTGGTGGCCGAGCTCATCGTGCGCTGCGCCCTCTCCCGCAAGGAATCCCGCGGCCTCCATTATATGGTGGATTATCCGCAGCAGGATGATGAGAATTGGCGGAAGAATACGGTGTTGTGAGGATTTGTGAGGGGTGAGGGGGGAGGGGGGCAGACCTCTTGTCATTCTGTGCACCCCGCTTTTTTTT
>JAVLBA010000032.1:0-28524 GCA_031581485.1 Desulfurivibrionaceae bacterium
GCCTCTTTTTTCACCCTCAAGGGGTACTTACGCCTTGCCTCAGCTTCGCTCGCTACCTTTTTCAACGGGCTGTTAGGTGAGCTTTTCGAACCTGATCTGGTGGCTGCGGATGGTAATGATATCGCCTGGATGTAATTTCCGGGGTGTCCGCAGGGGGATGCCGTTGAGTCTTGTCTTGATGAAGCCACCCTGGGGAATGAGATAATAGCCATCCTCCCGCATGTTGATAAAGCATTGATTGGCGGCAATAAAAAAACCTGGAGTTCGGATATCACTGTTGGCTGCCTTGCCGATTTTGACGCTGGTTCTGCCGGCCAGTGTCAGGGTGTTTGGCCAGGCGCTGCCCGTAAGAACCTGAAGGTGAAAAGAGTTGTGTCCAGAATTTTTCCCTTCTTTTTTGGGCCTGGGCCTGCCAGGGGCAAAAATAGTGGCGTTATCAAGGTCCATGGGAAGGGCTGAGGAGGAGAGCTGTTTTTTCCCGGCAAAATCATTGCCGCACACCAGTGAAAATTTACCCAGCTTTACCTCATCCCCCTTATGCAATTGGATGAAATCAATCTTGTTGTTATTGACAAATGAGCCATTGAGGCTGCAGAGATCCTGCAGAAAGGGTTTGCCGTTTTGGATCTCCAGGGCGGCATGGTGTCTGGAGATGGCAGTATTGTCTATCTTGACGGTTGCATCATCGCCGCGGCCGATAATGAAACGTTCTCCCTCCTCTATTTCAAACTCCTTAATGACCTTGTCCTGTAGGGTGATGGCCCATTTGCTCATAGCTCTCTATCCTGTTTCTGTTGCCGTTAATATCTATACTCTTAAGGCCTGATAACCGTTGCCAGTTTTTTGAAGGTAGTGGCGTAGCCGTGCACTTTGCTGTTCTTGCCTTTGATATCAAAAGTCTGGGGGGTAAAAATGTCTTGGTAATGCCGGAGCAGCCCATGGGTCTGCGGGCCGAGTATCACTTCTTTGCAATGGGCCTCCGTCTGATTTTCAAGGCGGAAGGCCACATTGACGGCATCACCCACCATGGTGAAGTCGCGGGAGCCGTCCACACCGAGATTTCCCAGCATGATGGTGCCGCTGTTAATTGCCGCGCCGGTGGTCAAGGGCCAGGGGAAGTGAAATTGAGCACCCAGCTCTGCTGTTATCTTGTTGATCTGCAGGGCGGCGGCCAGCACCTGCTCGAGATGATCGTGATCATCCTGCAGCCAGAAGGCCAGAACCGCATCGCCGATAAATTTATCCACCTGGCCATGGCAGGCATGAATGATCTGGGTTGATTTTTTGTTCCACTCCAGGAGAAGCCTGGAAATCTGCTCGTTGCCCACCGCCTCGGAAAGTTCTGTGTAGCGATGGATATCGCAGACCAGGATGGTCACCTGCTGCTTGTTGACAAAGGCGATGGTTTCATCGCCGAGATTCTGGAGGGAGGTGGGGTTCAGTTTGGGGGCGGTTCGCTGGTCGAAAAGGAGTTTCGTCTTGCCCAGGGCTATCAGGTCCCCTGTGTGGAGAGAGGTGGGGGTGATGATGCGGGAGCCATTGACAAAGGTGCCGTTGGCGCTGCCCAGATCAATAATCTGGTACTGGTGATTTGATTCTTGCTGGATCATGGCGTGCCGCCTGGAAATCCATGATTCCTTGAGGATGAAATCGTTCTCCGGATGCCGACCGATACGGAATGTTTTTTTCCCCCGTAAAACCCAGGAGGGCAAGGAGGGCTGGTCTTTGAAGGTGAGAGTGGCAGCCATGGGTGAGGGGGTTGAAATGAGTGCAAAGAATTGGTTTTGTAAACCATACAGAAAATAGTCTGTCTTATCCATATATTGTTGATTGGTGATCAAGGAAAGGGCGTCCTTTATGGCGCCGGTGAGGGATGCCGGTTTTAAATCAGCCAGGCTTTACCGTTCTCCACAGGAGGGGAGCGGGTCGTTTTAAACTGCCCTACTTTCTATTTTCTGGGGGGGAAAACCATCATTCTGCTGGTAGAAAGGGGGTAAAAACGTATAATTGCGAAAATATAAATATATTAATCGCTCTTTTTTGTAGAATTGGTATGCATATACCTATGACGAAACCTGATCAGCAACCTTCGGGCGCTGCCTGACGGCTTGCAAGGACATGGCCATTCCGGCCAACAGCAAAGGCGCTTTCCTGAAAAATTTCCACCATCTGGTGAAAGATCGGACGGTTTTTCTTTTTCCTGTCTGTATCGATAAAAAACCCACTTTTCCGTGATTTTGCCGTGATGGCCATTCAAAAGATAAGCTCAAAAAGCTGAGGGGGGTAGCAAGGCGTTATGAAAAAAACATATCCTGGTCCTTGTCTTAATCGCCGCGATTTTTTGTGGCTGCTCTCTGTTTCCACGGCCGGTCTGGCCTTGGGCGGCTGTGCAATTGATCCGGTTACCGGTAAAAAACAGCTTGTTCTCATGGGTGAGGCTCAGGAAATTGCCCTTGATCAGCAGCAGTCGCCCCACCAGTTTTCCATGGATTACGGACCCTGCCAGGACAAGGCCTTAAATGCCTATGTGGGTGAGGTGGGGAAGGCCCTTGCCGCCATCTCGCACCGGCCCCACATGCCCTATAGCTTTCGGGGCGTCAATGCCGCCCATGTCAATGCCTATGCCTTTCCTGGCGGCTCCATTGCCGTTACCCGTGGGATATTGGCGGAGCTTGAAAATGAGGCAGAACTGGCCGCCTTGCTTGGCCATGAGATCGGCCATGTCAATGCCCGGCATACAGCCGAGCGGATGACCAAGGGAACCTTGGTGCAGCTGGCCCTGGCCGGCAGCAGCGGCTATGTCCGGAGCAGTGAGTATGCCACGTATGCCCCTTTCCTTGAGAAGATAGGGGGTCTGGGTGCTGGAGCCCTCTTGGCCAGTTACAGCCGTGCTGATGAGAGAGAGGCGGACCGTCTCGGTATGCAGTACATGGCGGCAGCGGGCTATAACCCCAGAGGCATGACCGGGCTTATGGATATCTTGGTCAAAAAATCTCAGCATAAGCCTAGCGCCCTGGAGCTGATGTTCTCCACCCATCCCATGAGCCAGGAGCGGCTGGATACGGCGCAACAGCGGGCCGCTACCGAGTATGCCGCCCAGAGCCAGCGGACATTGTTGCGGGAACGCTATATGGACCATACTGTTGCCGTCCGGCGGATCAGGCCGGCCCTGCTGGAGATGCAGGATGGCGCCGCCAGCATGGCCGGGCAGAAGTTCAGGCAGGCGGAAAGCTCCTTTGCCTCCGCTCTTGAGAAAATTCCAGGGGATTATGCGGCCCTGCTCATGATGGCCAAGTGTAAGATGGCCCTGGAAAAGAATCAAGAGGCGTTGCAATACGCCGAAAGTGCCAAGCAGGTTTATCCAGGGGAGGCCCATGCCGTGCAGATAAGCGGCATCACCAAGCTTGCTCTCCATAATTTTGACGGCGCCTATGAGGAGTTTGTCAGATTTGACCAGCTGCTGCCGGGCCGGAGCCAGACACGCTTTTTGAAAGGAATTGCCCTTGATGGTATGGGCAAAAGAGAGATGGCGGCCCGGGAATATTATACATATCTGCAGGCCGCTCCCCAGGGCGACGCGGCCACTCATGCCCGACAGCGTCTTTCAGAGTGGGGGTATCTTAAATAATGGAGCACCATCATCACAGGTGACGGCTGGCCTCAGCATACCTGTGCCTATACATAGTTATTGTGGTGCGCCCCGGTAACCAGATTCTTCATGTCTTAGCCTTTTTGAAATCAATGAAATTTCTTTCCATAAAAAAGCGCCTCATCGTGGTGCTCATGATAACTTCTCTCACCTCCCTTGTTATTGCCACTCTGGCCTTTTCATTTTATGAGCTGCAGAGATATAAGAAGGCCAAGCAGGCCGAACTTGTGCAGATCAGTGACCTGCTCGCTCCCCAGAGCCGCCGCCACCTTATGGCCGGGGATGTCCAGCAGGCAGAAGAGTGGTTGACTATTCTTGCTGAACTCGGAAATGTCAGGGAGGCGGCCCTCTATGATGAGCAGGGGAATTTCTTTGCCGGCTATCAGCGTGCGGCCCTCTCCCTTCCAGCCCTGCCTCGCTCTATCCAGGATATCCCGGAGATCTCTTTTGCCGATGCTACCGGCACATCCCTGCAGCGCCTCTATCACCAGGACAGGCTGCAGGGATTCTTCTTGGTGTCTGTTGATCTCGATGATGCACGCTCCGGTCTTCTTTCCATAATCCTTATTTTCGTTCTGGTTGCTCTTGTTACTCTGGCTGTGGCCTATGTCGTTGCTATTCTTTTGTATGGCCAGTTCAAGAAACCCATTGTCAGCCTGGTGGACACGGCCCGTTTCATCTGTGAAAAGA
Organism: Desulfurivibrionaceae bacterium; assembly: GCA_031581485.1. Lineage (GTDB taxonomy): Bacteria > Desulfobacterota > Desulfobulbia > Desulfobulbales > SURF-16 > BM506. The sequence goes on from JAVLBA010000032.1 coordinate 4,340, forward strand.
AGGATTTCAAGGCCAGGGCCAGAAAGTATTCTTCTGATGAAATGGGGCTCCTTACGGATACCATCAATAGTATGCTGGATGAGATTGCCAAGCGGGAAGAGGGGATGCACCTCCTCACTGAGGAGCTTGAGTCGCGGGTGCAAACCAGAACCGCGGCCCTGCAGGAGACCAATGCCCGCCTCTCTTTTGAAAAAACAAGGGCAGATCAGGCGGCGACCGTCAAGAGTGACTTTCTGGCCAACATGAGTCATGAAATCCGCACCCCCATGAACGGCATAGTTGCTGCCTGTGATCTGGCCATGGAGGAGATGCTGAGCCCGAAGGTGGCCAACTACCTGCAGATTATTCAGGATTCCTCCCATGATCTCCTGCTTATCATTAATGATATCCTTGATTTTTCAAGACTTGAGGCCGGCACCCTGATCTTGAATCCTGAGCCCTTTTCCCTGCCTGCTCTTCTGGGGGAGCTCAATGATTTCTTTTCCGGAAAGGCCCATGACCAACATATTGATCTCATTATCGATATGGGTCCGGAAGTGCCGGCCCTCCTGGTTGGTGACCAGGTTCGTTTTCGGCAGATCCTCTATAATCTTGTGGATAACGGCATTAAGTTCAGCCATAACGGCAGGGTGTCGCTTTATATCTCCTGTCCCCACAAGAATGAAAAGGAGGCAGTGCTTGAGATCCGGGTCAGCGATACCGGAATGGGGCTTTCCTCTGCCGGCAAGGAACGTATATTCGGCTCCTTCTATCAGGAGGACAGCTCTTCAACGCGGCAGTTTGGCGGCACGGGCCTGGGTCTTGCTATTTGCCGGCGCTTGACCCGCATGATGGGCGGCACCATCGAGATTGAGAGTCAAGTCGGCAAGGGATCAACCTTTATTGTCACGGTTCATTTGGGCTGGAAAGAAAGTGAGATTGCCCAGGCAGTTTCCTTGACAGCAAAGAACAACAAAAAGGCTGAAAGGGAAGCTGATCTGGCTGGCCGCCATATCCTGGTTGTTGAGGATGATGAGACAAATCGGGGTATGGTTGAGGCCATGCTCACCGGTATGGGCATAACGGTGGAGTGTGTCGGGAATGGTCAGGAGGCCGTTGATATCACCCGCCAGGGCATCTTTGATGCCATCCTGATGGACATGCAGATGCCCGTCATGGGTGGCTATGAGGCCATGGAAAAGATCAGGCAGGAAGGGGCCTGTAAAAATGTGCCCATTATCGCCATGACTGCCCACGCCCTGCCTGAAGATAAGGAGAAATGCCTGCAGGCGGGCGCCGACATCTATATCAGCAAACCCTTCCATAAGAGGCAATTACAGGAGGTCTTGACTGCGGTGTTGATCCCCAAGACGCCGGCCGCAGCCCAGATCGGGTTGGATAATCGTAGGCAAGATCTGCAAGACCAGGCAGAAATCCCCCCCTGCCATGGTCTCCTTGATGTGGAAAAGGCGATCCGGCAGCTGGGCGTCCGGGAGGATGTCTATTACAGGGTGCTGAAGACCTTTTGTCTTGACTATCAGGGCTTTGGAGAGGCTTATGCGCAATTTGCCTCGCAAAATGATATCAAGAATATTGGGAAAATGGTTCATTCCTTGAAGGGAAGCAGTGCCACGGTGGGGGCGCAAATCCTGTCCCAACTAGCAGCCGAGGCGGATATGATCTGTAAAAAGAATGAGTTGCCGCCCCCTGGCATGGCGGATAAACTCATCGCTTCTCTGGAGGAAGTAATGGCCTGTGCCGCTGAAGTTGGCAAATCAGAGCAGGAACAGATTTTCAAATCTGAGCAGCTCTCCGTACAGGATCCCGGCAAGGTGCCGGAGCAATTACAGGATTTAGCAGACTCCCTGGATGAGTCCATGTATGATATGATTAATATATGCCTGGAAAGGCTTGAGAAAAATGTTTCAGGGAAAAAGATACGGACTTTACATAAAATGATCCGGGGCTATTCCTATGATCAGGCCCTGCTGCTGGTCCAGGAAATAGCCAAGGAGCTTGGTTTCTCTCTGCCTCGGTAAGCGCCAGGCCGCAAGATCTGCGGCCTCAGGTCAAACAAGGTAGGGGGAGATATTCTTTATCAAAATTTATTATCTAGATAATGTCAAAAAACGCAAAAACAGAAAGACCCCTGGTACTCATCGTTGATGACACCATGATGAATATTGATCTGCTGGCGGATGTCCTGGGGGAAGATTATCGTCTTGGTATTGCCACAAACGGTGTCAAGGCCTTGGATTTTGTCAAAAAAAACAAACCGGATCTCATCCTTCTCGATATCATGATGCCGGAAATGGACGGCTTTGAGGTATGCCGGATTTTAAAAGGAAATCCCCAGACCCGGACCATCCCTGTTATTTTTATCACCGCCCTCTCTGACACCGAAAATGTGGCCCGTGGTTTTCAAGTAGGCGGCTGTGATTATATTCCCAAGCCCTTTCATGCCGTTGAGGTCAAGGCGCGGGTGAAAGCAAAGCTCAATGAACTTAACCAGCTCAGCTTTGTGGAGAATATTTTCCATACCAGCCTGGAGGGTATTGTCATTGCCGATGAGGATATGATCTTGACCAAGGTTAATCCCATGGCCTCCGCCCTTCTCGGCTATGAGGAGGAAGAGCTTGTCGGCCAATCCATTGATATCCTGCAGACCAGAGACAGGGGTGATGCCAGCCGGGACATCCATACCCTCCTGGATGAGGCGGATCATTGGTCCGGGGAGCTGTGGAACCGCCGGAAGAATGGCGAAATATTTCCTCAGAAACTGGCCCTCTCCTCAGTGCGGAATCTGTGGGGAGAGGTGATCAATTATGTTGCTGTCTTTCATGACATGTCAGAGATCAAGCGCCATAAGGATGAGTTGAAATACCAGGCCAACCATGATGGACTTACAGGTCTGCCCAACCGTACTTTTTTTCAGTTTCGTCTCCGGGACACCTTGGAAGATGCGCGCCGTCATGAGGAGAAGATGGCCCTGCTCGTGCTTGATCTTGATCACTTTAAACACATCAACGACAGTCTCGGCCACCTGGCTGGCGATGAACTTTTAAAAGAGGTGAGTAGGCGCCTGGAGAGCTGGCTTGATAATTCCATGCTTGCCCGTCTGGGCAGTGATGAGTTCGCTTTCATCCTGGAAGGCCTCACCAGTGAGGAATTGGCCGTTAAGATCGCTAAACAGATCAATATGAGCCTGTCGATGCCGGTTTTTCACGATGGACTTGAGCTTTTTATCTCGGCAAGTATCGGTATCACCTTTTATCCAGAGGATGGTCTTGATCCAGAGACCTTGATGAAAAATGCCGATCTCGCCATGGCGCAGGCCAAGGCCCGTGGTGGAAATACTTATCAGGTTTTTCATCGGGAGATGGATGAGCGTATCGCCAAAATGCTCGCCCTGGAAAGTAATCTGCGCCGTGCCCTTGATAAAGAAGAGTTTGTGGTCTTTTATCAGCCTAAGGTCGATATGCAAAGTGGCGAGATTATCGGCATGGAGGCCTTGGTGCGCTGGTTGCCGCCTGAGGGGGGCATGGTTTCGCCGGCAGATTTTATTCCCCTGGCAGAAAAGACAGGCCTTATTGTCTTTCTCGGCGAATGGGTCCTCAACACCGCTGCCCGGCAGACAAAAATATGGTGGGACCAGGGTTTTTGTCTGCCGGTGGCAGTCAATCTGTCGCCCCGGCAGTTTCAGGAGGAGAATCTTGTTGCCCTGATCCGGGGGACCTTGCTGAAAACAGGCCTTGCCCCTGAGGCCCTTGAACTTGAGATCACCGAAGGCGTGGTTATGGAGAACGAAGAGGATGCCTTGGAGATTTTACATGAAATCAATGGGATGGGTGTGCATCTTTCCATTGATGATTTCGGCACGGGCTATTCCTCCCTCCACTATCTCAAGCAGTTTCCCATTCAGACCCTCAAGATTGACAAATCATTTGTGGATAATATCCCGGCTGACCAGGAAAATGTCGCCATTGCCACAGCCATTGTCTCCATGGCGAAAAGTCTTGGACTCAAGGTGGTTGCAGAGGGGGTGGAGGAGATGGAGCAGTGTACCTTCCTGCGCGATCTGGGCTGTGATCAGCTGCAGGGATGGCTCTTCAGGCCGGCCATGGACAGTGATAAATTCACAGAGCTGCTGGTCAGTGGAGAAAAGCTGATCATTCCTGAAGCAAAATGAACTCTGAGGGGGCTGTTGAAAGGCGTCATGGCAGGATTGTTGAACGCCTCCTCTGGTGGTGCCCTTATCTTTTGCGTTATCCTGGGCATAAAAAAAGCTTGGACCAGTGTGGTCCAAGCTTTTTTATGCCCAGGGGGCAAAGATCTCGTTAGAGACGATTTTTCACCTGGCCCCTCTCCCATACGGCATTATAGGCTTTGCCATTTTTCGGGGTATATGTTCCCGAGCCATCCATGAGGCCTGATGCCCAAAAGCCCTGATACTTGTCACCATTTTTAAAGAGATAGACCCCCGGTCCTTGACGCATTCCCTCTTGCATACCGCCCTGATACATGTCGCCGTTTGGATATTGAAAGGTGGGGGTGCCGGTGAGTTTGTCATCTTTCCAGGTGCCAATGGCGGTCACTCCACTCGTGAAGATATATTTCCCTTTGCCGTTGCGCTTGTTGCCCACCCAGGTGCCGGTAAAGATGTCTCCATTGTTGTAGCGGTATGATCCTGTTCCATCGGGAAAACCGTTTTTAAATTCACCGCTGTAACGGTCACCGCTGGGATAGATAAAGACACCATTGCCGTTGGCGCTGTTGTCGGCAAAGACGCCTGAGTAACGGCCGCCGTTTTTAAAGGTATAGACACCATTGCCCTGCAGTTTGTTGCCCACCCAGGTGCCGTTATAGAGGCGGCCGTCACTGAAATTAAATATGCCTTTGCCGCTGAGCATACCCTTGCTGAAGTGACCGACATATTTGTCACGATTGGTGAAAGCATAGCTGCCTTGGCCGTGGAGTGCGCCATTTTGCAGGTTGCCGCTGTAGCGGGCCTTGTTTTTAAAGGTGATAGTGCCTGATTCCGTGGCAATGCCGTTTGTCAATTTTCCGACAAAGATAGAACCATTTTTATTGGTAAAGGTACCCTGGCCGGTTATCTCTCCGGCCCGGAATTCCCCCACATATTTACTGCCGTCGGCAAAAATGCGGGCACCCTGGCCTTGATAGGCGCCATTGTGCCAATTACCCGTGTATTTTCCGCCATCTTCAAAGAGGAAGGTACCCTGGCCATTTTTCTGGCCATTGACCCAGTTGCCGGTGTAACTCCCCACCGTTGGGTAGGAACGTTTTCCCTGCCCCTGGGCTACGCCATTTTTAAAAAGACCGGTGTGGGTCATGCCGTTGGCAAGAAGATAAACTCCCTGTCCCTCACGTTTGCCCTCCTTGAGCTGGCCGATATATTTAGAGCCATCAGGATAGGTGATGGTACCTTCCCCGTGGGGCATGCCGTTTTTCACCTCGCCACTATATTTGACCCCATTTTCGAGGTCATGAACCTTATGGGGCGGCGGGTTCTCTTTTACAGCCACAACGGGATCTTCCCGGGGTTGTGCCGGTGCCGCCGCTTCTGTTTCTTTGGCTGCAGTGGCTGCTTTGGTGATGGTGGTGTTCCCTTGTTCGGTCTCTTTGCCATCTTCGAAGGTGCCGGCAAACTGTTCCCCCGTGGTATAGTACATGATGCCTTTGCCATGCCGTTTACCGTCCACCCACTCTCCGACATATTTATCGCCGTTGGGATAGACCTGCGATCCCTGCCCATGTTTGCGGGCCCCTCCCCACTGACCTTCGTAGCGAATACCACTCCTGCTCTCAGAAATGCCGTAGCCATCTTCGCAATTGCCTTCAATGCAGGCACTGGAGGCTCTTTGTGGTGTGCTGAGGAAAAGGAGAGCTACGGCAAAAAAGGAAAGGAGAGCAAGGGAAGTTTTTCGTTGCGCAAGATGAGTGTGGTGCGGTGAACTTTGTGCCATGTGGTGCCCCCGGGATGATGCATGGAAAATAAGCTGTCTCATTGGTAATGGTGCTGCAAGGCAGCAGAACGGACTTTTTTTCTTAACGATTTTTAGCAGTAAATTGGGCTTATTACCAGTTGATTATTGGTATTTTTATTTTTAAAGCTCCATGGGAGAAATATTATAAGCAAGGGCCTCTAATGGCAAGCAGAAAGCATGAATCACTCTTCATCCAGAGATGCATGTGGGACGGGTGGTTTTATGGTATAGGGTTTAAAAGGGCAGGTGGAGGGAACTGTTTTTTAGAATGGCGATGGGCAAAGGTAGAAAATTTTGTAAGGTCAGATCTATAAAAGGAGAAAAAGGCATGAGGGCAGCGGTGTTTCTGGATAGGGACGGGACCATAAACGAGCAGATGGGGTATATAAATCATATTGACCGGTTTCAGATGCTTCCAGAGGCTGCTCCTGCTATCCGTACCCTTAATGAGGCAAAGGTGCCGGTGGTGGTTGTGACCAATCAATCGGGGCTGGCCCGCGGTTATTTCCCTCCCCGACTGCTGACCGAGGTACATGAGAAAATGGTGGCCGCCCTGGCCAGGGAGGGGGCCCATGTGGATGGTATATATATATGTCCCCATCATCCTGAGGCCAAAGAGAAAGAGTACCGCCAGGCCTGCCAATGCCGGAAACCCAAAACAGGCCTCTTTGAACAGGCGGCCCGGGAATTGGAAATTGATCTGGAAAAATCGTATGTGGTTGGTGACCGGTGGTCAGATCTGCAGGCAGCAGTGAAATGCCGGGCCGTTCCTGTTCTGGTTCTCACCGGCTATGGGAAAGGGGATTATCAATATATCGGGCCCCACCAAAAAGTGCAGCCTGCCTTTGTGGCTGTGAATCTGCAGGAGGCGGTGGCCTGGATTCTTGCTGATATGAGGAAAAAGGCGGCACATTAAAAGAAATCGAGCTGCCGCTTTGTGGCAGCTCGTATCAGGCCGATTGCCTACCTTTTGTTCTGAGTATACAGATAGCTGAAATGGGTGTCCACGGCAGAGACAACGCCAATTTTATAACTTTGTTCATGCCTTGAGGTCCATTTTCAGATCTGGGGGAGAAGCGAATGGGCCAGCAGAAAAAAATTAATTAAAAACAAAGACCATCTCGTTTCGTTTTAAGAGGCCCTTTTCTCTGGCAACCTTTTCCAGATAGACAGAGTCTGTTTTTAATCTTTCCGTCTCCTGACGCAAGGCCTGATTCTCAGCTTGGAGCTGGGCATTTGCCTGCTCGATTTGAAAAAGTTCTTTCTTGATGGAGTAGAACTTCAGGCCTCCTTGGGGAGCAAAGAGAAGCCAGACTGCAAGAAGGGTGATGAAGAGAAGGGAGAAAAAGAAAATCTTTTTCTGTTCGTGGTGGGACAACTGGTTAAGAATTGTGGCGGGCATGGCTCTATCTCGAGAAGACTTTGGTTCTTAATAGTTTGGTATCTTTCAACCAAACAGCCAATAAAAAAATATGCGCCCCCAACATTGGTTGGTCATGCCACATCTTTACCTGAAGGACCCCCATTCCGTGCGAAGCCAAAAAGAAATAATGGCCGGAGGTCAAGGCGGAAAGATTTTGTGCAGCATGAGGTCTGCTCTTTTTTTTATGCTCAGATAACCTGAAGCTACGCTCCCAAGAGATCTAGATTGAAAAGAGACCTTTTTTATCTCTACTCTGTTTTTTTTTTAATGCAAGAAATAATAAGGTATTTAAACAGGAAAATCTGCTTTTATGGAAAGTGATCAGAAAAAAACCGCCCTTTTTTTGGTTTCAGCCTGCCTGGTTGGTCTTGCCACTCGTTATGATGGGCAGATAAAAAGAAACGAGGCCTGTCTGCAGTTTTTAGAGGGCAAAATATGGCTGCCGGTCTGCCCTGAGCAACTGGGTGGTCTTGCCACGCCAAGATCAGCGGCAGACATGGTGGGTGGTGATGGTAATGACGTTCTTGACGGCAGGGCCCGGGTGGTTACCCGGGACGGCATGGATGTCAGCTTGCCGTTTATTGCCGGGGCCCAGCAGGTCTTGGCCATTGCCAGGCAGCAAAGGGTCGACGGGGTGTGTCTGAAGGCCGGAAGTCCGTCCTGCGCCGTCCACGGTCAGCAGGGGGTCACGGCCGCTCTTCTTGCCAGGCACGGCTTCTGTCTCTACCAGTTTTAAGGGCGCTCTGACCGCAGATATTGCAGGCCATGTGGCATCAGGGGATACGCAGAAGACGGAGAATGAGAATGCCCGCCTCGTACAGCAGATAAAGAGGACCGCCCATGAGCAGCATATTGACCACATCAGGGGTGGGGGTCAAGAGGGCGGCGACTATGGCAATGACCAGGAGGGCGTAACGTCTGTTTCTGGCAAAGAGGCGGCGGGGAACAAGTCCTACCTTGCCGGCAAAGACCATGAAGATGGGTAGCTCAAAGATAAGGCCAAAGGCCATGACAAAGACAGTGACAAAGGTCACAAAACGCCCCACGGAAATAACAGACTGCAGTTGCTCTGATTCAAAGCCGAGGAGAAAGGTGATGCCAAAGGGGAGGGTGATGAAGTAACAAAAAAGGCTGCCGGCGTAAAAGAGCAGGCAGGTGGTGAGGATAAAAGCGACCTGGCTCCTGACGGAAAGCTGAAAAGGGACGGCCAGGGCGCGCCACAGGCAAAAAACAAATGCCGGCATCAATGTGATGAGGGTGGCCACCAGGGCTAGTTTGACATGGGCCAGAAAGGGTTCCGTTACCGTGAAAAAAGCCAGCTCCTGCTGGAGATGGTCCTGGAGAAAGGCGAAGAGCTGAGGTGAAATCAGATAAAAAAAGGCCGTGCCCAGAATAAGCGCAGCCCCCAGGACCAGCATGGTGTTGCGCAGGGCAAAGATGGCGGCAATAATTTTTTTGGCCGGTTCCTGGCTGCCGATGTCGTTGTCGCTGCTGCTCAAGGTCATACCTGCCACCACCTCGTCCCCGCCATCAAGGGCTAGAGGTTCTTTCTGATGAAGTCAACGGCGTTGCGGAAAAGGGCAACGCCCTGACCTTCCTCCGGCAGCTCTTCTCTGGTCCAGCGGGGATGATTAACCCGATGGAGAAAGGCCTCCGGGTGCGGCATGAGACCGAATAATCTGCCGCTGGGGTCGCAGAGACCGGCAATTCCCTCAGGAGAGCCATTGGGATTGAAGGGATAGGTTTCGGTGGGCTCAAGGGTGTTTGGGTCCGTGTAACGGAGGGCGACCAGCTTGTGATCGGCAATCTCTTTCATGGTGGCCTCGTTTCTGGCGACGAATTTACCCTCGCCGTGGCGGACCGGATAATAGAGATGGGTGAGACCTTTGGTGAAGACGCAGGGGGAGTCGCTGTCTGCGGCCAGAGTGACCCAGCGATCCTCAAAGCGGCTCGAATCATTATGGGTCAAGCTGACCTGGCGATCCGTATAGCAGCTGGCAAAGCCGGGCAGCAGCCCCATCTTCACCATGAGCTGGAAGCCATTGCAGACGCCCAGAATTAATTTGCCGTCCTTGATGAAACGGAGGAGCTGGTCCTGGATCTTTTCATCCGTACCGATAAGGGTGGCATAGCGAAAGCGGTGGGCTCCGGCCTGGCCGGCACCAAGATCATCACCATCAAGGAAGCCCCCGGGCAGATTGAGGAAATGATAATCCTCCAGACGGTACTCGCCATGGAGAAGCTCACTGACATGGGCGATATCAACCTGATCGGCGCCGCCAAGGCGGCAGGCCTGGGCCATTTCGTTTTCACAGTTGGTGCCATAGCCGGTAATGACGATAGCCTTGACCTTGTTTACCATTATATCCTTCTCCATTTCCCCGGATGTCAGATGCTGGAAGATCCGGGTTGAAACGTTAGTATGCGCCGCTCAGCCCTGCAATAATGGCCGAATTATTCTGTGTACCATATAAAGATAAAAAATTCATTTTTGATCTTTACTCACTCCTCTCTATCACCAAAAATTTCCCTCTCCAGTCTCTGAAAGAAGATCTCCATAAATTCATGGCGCTCTCTGCCCAGTTGTCTGCCCACCGGCGTCAGCAGTCGCTCTTTGACCTTGCACATCTTTACCTTGAATTCCCGGTAGGCCGTATCGTCACGGCTGTATGATTTTGTTGCCCTGATGTCGCGGCTGCCATTATGGAGTCTGGAGCCAATCTGGCCGGCAAAGAGAAAGGCGCGGCCGATGCCAATGGCGCCGATGGAATCGAGTTTGTCGGCATCAAAGAGGATTTTGGCCTCCAGGCTGGCTGGAATGTGTTGACCGCGAAACCTGTGACTGGCAATGGCATGGCAGATGGCCCTGTTGTCGGCGCTGCTGATGCCCAGGCGGCGCAAAATTTCAGGGGCCATGGCTGCCCCTTTGGCCGCGTGACAGATAGTGCCCCGGCTTGCTGTCTCAAAGCTTCTGCCGATATCGTGAAGAATGGCAGCGGCCTGGAGGATATCCTGGCGCGCCCCCATCTGGCCGCCGATAAAGAGGGCCGTTTTCTCGACCCGCAGCGAGTGATCCGGCCCATGGCAGCCCCCTTCCTGGTCGCAGAAGTCGCGGGCAATGAGCCGCAATGTGCCGGCAATTTCAGGGGGCAGGGCAGCCGGGGGAAGATCAATGTTGAGCTCTGCTGGGGGCATGGTGGGGTATGGGAGGATGATCTTTTAAAATTGGAAAAAGCCGAAAAGCTGGCGCTGTAACCAGGCAATGGCGGCGAGCAGGAGATTTTCATCATCAAGCTGCTGGCCGTTTTCCACCTTGCCGCTGGTTTTGAAGGCGTCGATGTCGTAGAGGGTGGCCATGAAAAGCTGACGCTGGGCCGGGGTGGGGACAAAACCCCTGGTGGTCTCAGGGTGATGGAGGAGGGCGAAGAGGGCATCGTTCATCCGGTTATAGTCGTGCAGGCCTTGGCCTTGGGTCCAGCGGCCGATGGTCTGCTCAGTTGCCTCGCCAAAGCCGAGGCAATGATCTTCCCTGAGCACCACATGGAAAGAATCCAGGCCATTGTCTGGCCTGCGGAAGACGGCCCGGCCCAGGGGGTAGGTGCGGCAGGCCCCCGGTCTTCCTTCATAAACGGCACAGCCCTTGGCCGAGACAAAGGGGCAGCTGGCCTGGCCGTCATCCACCATGGCCAGGTAGACCCGTGGAAAGAGATCACCCTCCTGCCATTCGACCAAGGCGTACTGGTCGAGAAATTCCCTGCTGGTGATGCCGAGATGGCGCCGCAGACGGATCAGGTCATAGGGGCTCAGGGCCAGTTCGAGCTGGCAGCAGCAACGGGTGAAGCATCTCACCCCGGGATGGCAGCTGAAATAAAAGAGCTCCTCTTCTTTGATCTCCTTGATATTTTCCGGGAGCTGGGGCTGGGACATCAGCTTTTCCGCAGGAGATAGAGGGCCGGACTGGCCACAAAGATAGAGGAGTAGGTGCCCACCATAATCCCGATGAGCAGGGTCAGAGAGAAGTCGTGAATAACGGTGCCGCCGAGGAAAAAGAGGGCAAGGAGGACCAGGGCGGTGGTCAGCGATGTCACGAAGGTGCGGCTCAGTACGTCATTGACGGAGAGATTTATGACTTCGCTAAGAGACATTTTGGTGTCTTTTCGCATATTTTCACGGATTCGATCAAAGACCACCACGGAGTCGTTCAGAGAGTAGCCGGCCAGGGTCAGCAGGGCGGTGATCAGCAGCAGGTTGATCTCAATATTAAGGAGGTAACAGATGCCAAGGACCACGATAACGTCGTGGAAAGTGGCAATGGCAGCGGCAAAACCGAACCTCAGTTCAAAGCGCAGGGCCAGATAGAAGATGACGCCGATCAGGGAGATGAAAATGGCCTGCAGCGCCTTGTTGCGTAGCTGAGCACTCACCGAGGAGCCGATTTCTGACTGGCTCTCCATGGTGAATTCATGGCCTGGAAAATTGTCGTTGAGAAGTCTGCTCACGGTGACGGCGTCTGAGCCCACCACATCGGAGGATTTTTTGATCTTAACCATGATGCGATTGCCGTCGTCCACGGGTTGCAGGTCATAGCCGGAAAGGACCTGCCGTACCTCGCCAAGGCTGAAGGGCTTATCCGCTTTATATTGCAGCATGGCGCCCCCTGTAAAATCAACACCCAGATTGCCCTTGCCAAACATGATCTGGCCGCCGGCAACAAGACCGAGAATGACCAGGATTCCTGAGGCCAGGAAGGTGTATTTGCGCAGCGCCATGAAATCAATATTGGGCCGTTTGAACATCTCCAGGAAGGAGAGGGGCTTCAGGAGATTCTTTTCGTAGAGAAAATCGTAAATGAGGCGGGTGGCGAAGAGGGTGGTAAAAAGGTTGAAGGTGACGCCCAGGGAAAGGGTGACGGCAAAACCTTTAATGGGGCCGGTTCCAAAGAGGAAGAGCGCGAGGGCCGTGATAAGGGTGGTGACCTGAGAGTCAATAATGGTCCAGAAGGCCTTGTCATAGCCCGCTTCCACACCTGAGCGGGTTGATTTGCCCAGGGCAAACTCCTCGCGCATCCTCTCAAAGATAAGGACATTGGAGTCCACCGCCATGCCAATGGAGAGAATGATGCCGGCGATACCAGGCAGGGTCAGGGTGGCCTGCAGGGCGGCGAGACCGGTAAAGATAAAGAGGACGTTGAGCAGCAGGGCAACAGTGGCAATAACCCCGGAGAGACGATAGTAGAAGATCATGAAGAGAAAAACCAGGGCCGTGCCGAAAAGACCCGAAGCCAATCCCTTTTTGATGGAATCATGGCCCAGGGAGGCTCCCACTGTCAACTCCTGGACAATATCAACAGGGGCGCCGGCAGGGCGCCGACCCGCAGGACAATGGCCAGGTCGTTGGCCTCTTCATAGTCGAAGGAACCGGTGATCATGGCACTGCCGCCCATGATCTTTGACTGAATATTGGGGGCTGAACGGACAACGCCATCCAGGACAATGGCCAGGCGTTCATTGATATGTTTGCCGGTGACATCGCCGAAAACCTGCGCGCCCCGGCCGGTAAGGTCGAGGCTGACGTAGGGCTCGTTAAAGTCGCCACCGATGCGGACCTGCGCACCCTTGACCATCTCGCCGGTCATCAGGACCTGTTTCTTCAACAGCAGAGGCGTGGCCCTTTCCTTCCCTGTGGCCTCGTCGACATTTTTTTCAAAATAAATCTCTGTGCCCTCAGGCAACTCATGTCTCAGTGCTTCATTGAGGAGGGCAACGTCCTGGCCTTCTTGCCACTTGCCGGCATTGATGGCCTGGTCGATAAGGAGCGGTAAGGTGGCGGTGCCAGGACCATGCACCAGCCGGAATTCAAGCTGGGCTGTCTTGCCGATAAGATCTTTGGCACGTTCAGTATCCTTGACCCCGGGGAGCTGGACAATCACCTCATCCTTGCCCTGACGGAGGATGACCGGTTCCGTAACCCCAAACTGGTCAATACGGTTACGGATAATCTCCAGGGATTGGTTTACTGCATTGTCATTGATGAATTTAACCCGTTCGTCCGCAAGGGTGACAAAGATGCGGGGAAAGTCGCCCTCTTCTTTGATTTCCAGGGCAAGATCAGGGAAATCGTTTTCTACCAGGGCCTTGATGGCGGGGAGGGAACTCTTGTTGGGGAGGGTGAAGAGGACCTGGTGGGGGGTGCCGGAGGCCATTTTGACCACCGTAATCTGCTTTTCCTTGAGCTGGGTCTGCAGGTCATCGGCGGCAAAGGTGAGGGCGTTTTCGATGGCCTTGTCGAGATTGACCTTAAGGACCACATGCATGCCGCCCTGCAGATCAAGACCCTGGCTCAGTCCCGAAGGGGCCAGATATTTTTTCCACCAGTCGGGCACACCCGAATAAACAGAGGGGAGCAAGGTCACTGCGGAATAGGCAATAAGAAAGAAAACAAGGATAGATTTCCACTTAAGACTCTTATTCATATAGAAAACTCCATGATGAGGATGGGGGTGCCGGCCAAGGGTGTGAAATATTTGAGGTCTTTGAATTCCAACGGCCCTTCAGGAGGCGCCCAGGGAGTATTCATTGCCAACTATAATTAATTATTTTGAAATTTCGCGAGATTATACCTTACCGGACAGGGATGTCAAACGTTGAAAACCATCTGTGCCCAAAGGCCGGCGGCTTTCCTCTCTGCCGGTCGGGCAGGGGTAACCAATTTTCTTTACAGTGGACGAGGGCGTTAAAATTTACTAAGGAGAGTGTTCTGTATCAATTAAATTCACTTTGAGACGATTATGGCCCTTGGCGATCAAAAAAAAATGAGAATCGGTGGTTGTGAGATTCATTTTCTCACACGAGCCGGCAGAGGTGGTCGCCCCCTCTTATTTCTCCATGGCATGAAGTTCAATGCCGCCACCTGGCGTGATTTAGGGACCCTGGACAAGATGGCCGCTGAAGGGTATGAGACCCTGGCCCTTGATCTTCCCGGTTTCGGCAACTCCTCAGCCTGTGATCTGTCCCCTGTGGAGGTGCTCAAGCAGGTGGTCCTGGAGCAGAACCTGGAGAGGCCCGTCATTGTCGGGCCTTCCATGGGAGGCCAGGTGGCCCTGGATTTCGCCCTGGCCTATCCGGAGTTTGTCGGTGGCCTGGTGCTTGTCGGCGCCGTGGGGGTGGAAGAAAGAAAGGAACAACTCTTCACAATCAGGGTCCCAACCCTTATACTCTGGGGGAGTGAGGATGCCATCTCACCCCTGAAAAACGCCCATCTGCTTGCTGAGCATCTTCCTGAGTCAACCCTTGTACTTGTGCAAGGTGCCCCTCATCCCTGTTATCTTGACCAGCCGGACATCTGGCACTGGGAATTAACCAGTTTTCTGGCTGAACATTTTGGAATTGTGTCTAAAAAATGAAAAAAATGCATAAGTCGCTCGCTGATAAGTCGAGCCTTGAGATTGCCCAGACCCTGAGCCGGGCCGCCCTGGAAAATAAGGCCGAGGATGTTGTTATTCTCGATGTGCAGGGGATATCCTCCTTTGCGGATTATTTTGTTATTATGAGTGGCCGCTCCACCAGGCATGTCCAGGGTCTTGCCGATATCATGGGTCAATATGCCAGCAAGAAAAGAATGACCCAGGGCAAGGTGGAAGGGGTTACTGAGGGGCAATGGGTGCTGCTTGATTATAATGATGTGGTTGTCCATATCTTCTACCATGAATCTCGTGATTTCTATGATCTGGAAGGTTTGTGGCATGATGCCCCCCGGGTGAAAGTGGAGGAGTAAATGGCGGATAACAAACCGGTCCTGCTGGCTATTCTTGATGGCTGGGGCGTGGGTGCGGAGACAGAGGATAATGCCGTCTACAGGGCCAGGACTCCTCACATGGACCGGTGGCTGTCCCACTATCCCGCCACCAGCCTGGTTGCCCATAACGGCGCTGTGGGTCTGCCTGCCGGGCAGATGGGCAACTCCGAGGTTGGGCATCTCAATATCGGGGCCGGTCGCGTGGTATATCAGGATTTCAGCCGGATCAACAAGGCAGTGGCCGAAGGGACCCTGGCCGAGAATGAGGTCCTGGTAAAGACCCTGGACAAGGTGGTGGCCCGTAAGTCGGCCCTGCACCTCTTGGGGCTGGTTTCAGACGGCGGTGTGCACAGTCATCTCAACCATCTCTTGGCCCTGGTGGCCGCCGCCGCTGCCAGGGGTGTGGAGAAGATCTTTATCCACGCCTTCACGGATGGCCGTGACACCGCGCCCTTAAGCGGCGCTGATTACATGACCACCCTGGTTCAGGGGCTTGCCGAGATAGGGCGCGGCGAAGTTGCCACCATCAGCGGCCGCTATTATGCCATGGATCGGGATAACCGCTGGCAGCGGCTCAAGCTGGTCTGGGATGCCCTGGTGGCCGGCCACGGCGTTCTTGACCAGCAAGAACCGGTGGCAGCCATCCAGGCCGCCTATCAGCGCCAGGAGACAGACGAGTTTATCAAACCCATTGTGCTCCAGCGGCACCACAGGCCGGTGGCCACGGTAGATGATGATGACGCCGTGCTTTTCTTTAACTTTCGGGCCGACCGGGCCCGGCAGTTGACCAGGGCCTTTGTGGTGCCCGGCTTTGACGGTTTTGAGGTGGCTAACCGGCCGCGCTTAAGCGACTACGTCACCATGACCCGCTACGATAAGAATCTTGACCTGCCCTGCCTCTTTCCGCCCCAGGTCCTTACCCATATCCTGGGCGAGGAGGTGAGCGCGGCCGGGCTCAGGCAGCTGCGTATTGCGGAAACAGAAAAATATGCCCATGTCACCTTCTTTTTCAATGGCGGCCGGGAAGAACCCTATAAGGGGGAAGACCGGCTGCTGATTCCTTCACCGCAGGATGTGGCCACCTATGATGAGAAGCCGGCCATGAGCGCCGTGGAGGTCACCGAGGCCCTGCTGGACAAACTCAACAGCGGTCTTTATGATCTGATTATCCTCAATTTTGCCAATGCCGACATGGTGGGCCACACCGGTGATCTGGCCGCTGCCATTGCCGCCTGTGAAACCGTTGACAGCTGCATGGGCAGAGTGGTGGCCCGGGTGCAGGAGCAGGGCGGCACCGTGCTGGTCACCGCGGATCATGGCAATTCAGATATCATGTATGATCCGGTAACCAAGGGGCCTTACACCGCCCATACCTTGAACCCGGTGCCTTTTGTCCTGATCAATGACGGGCTGCAGGGTAAAAAACTCCACCCAGGCGGCTCCTTAAAGGATATCGCCCCCACCATCCTCAGGCTTCTTGGTCTGGACATTCCTGCCGAGATGGAGGGCAGGTGCCTCTTTTGATTTCTCTCCATTTCGGTAACAGCGCTGGCGAGATGCTGCTTTATCCTCACTTTTAGAAAGAAATGAGCCAATGAAATATATCAGTACGCGGGGCAATATAGAGCCCATCGGTTTTAAAGAGGCAGTCATGATGGGCCTGGCCCGGGACGGCGGCCTGCTGCTGCCTGACACCATCCCTGTTATCTCCTCCCAAACCATAAAGAAATGGCAGGGGCTTTCCTTTGTCGATCTCTCCTTTGAGGTGATCAGCCTCTTTGCGCCGGATATCCCGGCCGCGGATCTGCACGGCATTGTCCAGCGCGCCTATGCCACCTTCAGCCATGCCGAGGTGACTCCCCTGGTGCAGAAGGGCAGGGTGCATATACTTGAGCTCTTTCACGGTCCCACCCTGGCCTTTAAGGATGTTGCTTTGCAGTTTCTGGGCAATGTCTTTGAATATATCCTCAAGGAAAGCGGCCAGCGCCTGAATATTCTTGGCGCCACCAGTGGTGACACCGGCAGTGCCGCCATTTATGGCGTCCGGGGCAAGGAGCGGATCAATATCTTTATCCTCCATCCCCATAAACGGGTGAGCCGTATCCAGGAACTGCAGATGACCACGGTGACGGATGCCAATGTCTTTAATATCGCCATCCGCGGCACCTTTGATGACGGGCAGGCCATCGTCAAGACGATTTTCAATGACCTTGATTTCAAGGATAAATATGGCCTGGGGGCGATCAACTCCATCAACTGGGCCCGTATTGTTGCCCAGATTGTTTATTACATCTATGCGGCCTTGCACTTTAAAGGGGACAAGGTTGATTTTGCCGTGCCCACCGGCAATTTCGGTGATATCTTTGCCGGCTTTATCGCCCGGCGTATGCTGCCGGCCCATATCCGCCATCTGGTCCTGGCCACCAATGAGAATAATCTGCTCAGCCGTTTTGTGGCCCAGGGCGAGTATTCCCTGGGCCAGGTGGTGCAGACCTCCAGCCCTTCCATGGATATCCAGGTGGCCAGCAATTTTGAGCGTTTTCTCTATTATCTCTATGATGAACAGAGCGGGCTGACCAGGGAGGCCATGGAGCGCTTTGCCCGCAGCGGCCGTCTTGATTTCACGGAGGATGAGCAGCGCAAAGTCAGAGAGAACTTCCTGACCCTGACGGTCAATCAACAGCAAACCCGGGAGACCATTGCTGATTTCTATAAGGAAACAGGCTATGTCTTGGATCCGCACTCCGCAGTGGGGGTCAAGGCCGGTCTCCATTTCGTGGATGATGATGTGCCCATGGTCTGTCTTGCCACGGCGCATCCGGCCAAATTCGGTGAGGCAGTGCAGCAGGCCATCGGCCGGGAGCCGGATCTGCCTCCTGCTGTGGCAGATCTTGAGGAGAAGGAGAGCCGCTGCCAGATTCTTGATGCCGAAGTGGCTCAGATAAAGGCCTTTATCGAGGAGAAGGGCCTGCAGTAAGAGATAGAAATCAAAAGCGATTCAGGGTGCAGGGGAGGCGACAACAGAAGTTGCCTCCCCTTTGTTGTTTGGGGACGGAGAGGAGTTTGTTTTCAGCAGCTCCTTGTTGTTGATACCCCTGCTTCTGCACTCTCTCTAAATGTAGAAAAAAAGGATAAACTGTTTTACATCCTATACTTATATAGTTAATAATGGCAGTTAAAAAATAACTCTTGAGGGCTTTTTTCACCTGAGCCATCTTGTGCATTGTGGTACTGCTTTTCGGCCATTTCTGGCCTCTCTTATCGGACAGTTTTATGGCATCTCCCCACGATACCCCCGCCCCCGTCACTATCATGGTGGCGGAATTTGTATCGACACATTATCCGATTCTTGTTGAAGAATTGGCAAGGATTCCCGCCAAGGTGGTCAGGGTTACAGATCCTCTTGAGGTGGCTCCGGCTGTCTTGGAGAATAAAACGGCCTTGATTCTCATGGATATTGAGTTTGCCGATGCGGATAATTTTCAGGTCGTCAAAAAAATCAGGACCACGGATGACACCCAGTTTATCCCCATCATTCTTCTTGCCGATATCAGTAAAAATGACGCCCTTTTTTTTAAAGGCTATGAGGCGGGCTGCGTCGATTTTCTTTTCAGGCCGATCAAACCGGCAATTCTCCGGGCCAAACTCCGGGTGCATCTGGAGCTCTATCATCGGCAGTTGGAATTAAAGGAGGCCAATGTTCTCATCGGTAAGCAAAACAGGCTCTTGCAACAGCAGGCCTGGCGGGACGGGCTTACCGGCCTATACAACCATATTCATTTCCAAAAGCTCTTTGCCCAGCACTTTTATTTGGCCAAACGACATGAGCAACCCTTTACTCTGCTCATGATGGATATTGACTTCTTTAAAGAGGTCAATGATTCCTATGGCCATCAGGTGGGTGACAGTGTCCTGAAAAGGTTTGCGCACCTGGTGCAGTCTGAAATCAGGCAGACAGATATATGGGCTCGCTACGGTGGCGAAGAGTTTGTCCTTGCCCTTCCTGACACCTCTCAGGAAGGGGGGCTTTTTATTGGTGAAAAGATATGCAGGCTCATTGCCGCAACGTGCTTTTCCCATGGAGAGATCACTCTCCAGGTTACTGTCAGTATCGGTCTGAGTGTCTTGAGTGACGGCATGGAAAACCCGGCTGAGCTTATTGAGCAGGCGGATCATGCCCTCTATCAGGCCAAGGCCCAGGGCAGAAACAGGGTAGATTATTATGTGCCCGGGGCGAAGAGGACCCCAGGTTCAGCTGCAGCAGAGGGAAAGGTTGATTTAGGCTGGATCCGGCAAAGATTGCGCACCACTTTGGAAAAGACCCGGGCCGGTGCCCTGGCCTCCTTTGAGGCCATGGTCCATAATCAGACCAAAAATCATCACTCCCAGCGCCGGCGCACCGAACTGGCAGGGCATCTGGTCAATGGCATTGCTGAACGTCTCCAGCTGCCTCCTCACCTCATTCAGTCCTTTCACCGCTCCTTTAAGATCCATGACCTGTTTCGCCTCTTTATCGCTGATGCCGCTCTTGACAAAGAGGGCAGTCTGAATCATACAGAACGTTTGTCCATTCAGGATCAGCCCTTGATGCTTAAAGAATTGACGGAATTATTTGATTTTTTTGCCGAAGAACGGGCAATACTCCGCTTTCATCATGAACATTATGACGGCCATGGCTATCCGCAAGGCCTGGACGGCTACGAGATTCCCATGGGGGCCCGTTTATTTGCCCTGGTGGATGCCTTCCTGGCCATGAGTAATCCCCATTATGCCCGGCCGCCCATGTCCCTTGAGGCAATCATTGCGGAGATTGAGAGTCAGTCCGCTAAACAGTTTGACCCTTTTCTGGTGAAAATTATGCTTGAGGTCCTTGAAGACAAAAAAAGTTTATTGGCAGATCATGGCCTGGATGATGGCGAGGTTTTGGTATGACCGATTCGTCTAAAAAGAAGATAGCCATCCAGCTCATTGGCCAGGTTAATGAATTCCCGCCTCTGCCGAAGGTGGTGAGCAGGGTGCTGGAGGTGACCGCGGATCCTGAAAGTGATTTTGAGGACCTGGCGCGCATCGTGGAGGCGGATATCGGCTTTGCCACTGCCATTGTCAAGCTCGCCAATTCCCCCTTTTTTGGCCGGAGCCGGCAGGTTTCCTCCATTTCCCATGCCCTGGCAGTGCTTGGCATGGATGAGGTGCGCAGCCTGGTGCTGGCCAAGGCCATGTTTGACACCTTCAGTCGCTTCCGGGACAAAAAAGAAGGGCTGAACAGCCTCTGGAAGCACTCCTTTTACAGCGCCCTGGCAGCCCAGGTAATCGGTGCCAGGATGGGCGGTGACGCCAGCGCCCTCTTTGTGGCCGGCCTCATTCATGACATTGGGAAATTGGTCATTTTCTTTTCCTTGTCAGACGAGTCCGTGCAGAAAATATATGGCAAGAGTGAAAAGCTGGATGACAGCGAAAAAGAGATCGCCTTTCTGGGCCTCAATCATGAAGATATGGGCCGTCTCCTGGTGAAAAGCTGGCTTTTTCCGGATTGCCTGCAGCTCGCCGTGGGCTATCACCACAGTCCCGAATCAGCGCCATCCCATCAGCTTTATCCCCTGGTGGTCCGTCTGGCGGACACCTTTGCCCTGCTCAATGTGGTCGGTATGGAGGGGGAAGAGGGGGCTGCCCTTTGTCTGCCTTTTCTTGATCCCCCTCTTGCCGATCTCTTTGCCGCCCAGGGCCTGCCCCTCACCGCTGTAACCATAAAAGAACTTTACCAGGATGCGCAAAAGGCCTTTGAGCAGGCGGACGATCTGGTCAGCCTCTTGTATGTATAGGGCGACATCTTGTTTTTTCTTGCTCTTCCTGGTGCTCTTCAAGGTTTATACTGCCTATGTGTTTCATGATTGAGCTGCGCTGTAAGCATTATTTCTGGCCGGCAGGAGGTGCCGGTCACGTTCTGCCCGGACCTCTTTTTCTGGGGCAGAATCTGAAAGAGGAGTGGGAACATGAGTAGCGGCACACGCCTATACCGGGAACAGGTGAATGAAACGGTCACTTTTCTTGAGCAGCAACTGCCGGGGGTGCCTGATATTGTCCTTATTCTGGGCACGGGTCTTGGCGTGCTTGCCGACTCTCTTGACCACAGCGTCAGTCTGGACTATGCGGATATTCCCCATTTTCCAAGATCAACGGTGACCAGCCATGCCGGCCGCCTGGTTTTTGGGGAGCTGGCCGGCAAACAGGTTGCTGTGCTGCAGGGCCGCTTTCATTATTATGAGGGCTATTCCACCCGCCAGATCACCTTTCCCCTGCGGGTTCTTGCCCTGATGGGGGCCCGCTTTCTGCTGGTCTCAAATGCGGCCGGCGGCCTTGATCCCTCCTATGCCCCCGGCACCCTCATGGTGATTAAAGATCATCTCAACTTTATCCCGGAAAATCCGTTGCGGGGCACCAATATCGAAGAGTGGGGCCCCCGTTTCCCCGACCTTTCCCAGGCCTATGATGTAGACCTGCAGAAGCTGGCCCACAGGTGCGGCAAAGATCTCGGCCTGAACCGGCTGGCAAGCGGCGTTTATGTGGCCATTGCCGGTCCCAGCCTGGAAACCCCTGCCGAGACCCGTTATCTGCGTAATTGCGGGGCTGATGCCGTGGGCATGTCCACGGTGCCCGAGGTTATTGTGGCTGTCCATGCCGGCCTGCGTGTTCTGGGGATCGCCATGGTGGCCAATGTCAATGATCCTGATGATTTTCAGCCCATCCGCATCGATGATATCCTGGCCGAGGCCAAAAGGGCGGAGGCCGATTTCGTCCGCCTCCTTGTCGAGGTGATAAGGAGAATGAAATGAGCCTGCCGGCTGTTTCCCTCCTGGTCTGCGGCACCGTAATGACCATGGATGATCACCGTTCCCTCATTGAAAACGGGGCCGTGGCCGTGGCCGGCAATACCATCTGCGAAATAGGCACCCGGGACCGGCTTGTCGGCAAGTACCCCGAGGCCCGCATTCTGGAGGTTGGCCGCGGCCTGGTGATGCCCGGCCTGGTGAATGTCCACACCCATGCCGCCATGGCGCTGCTGCGCGGCCTGGCCGATGATCTGCCGCTCATGACATGGCTGCAGGATCATATCTTCCCCGTGGAGTCAAAACTCAGCGCCGAATTGGTCTATCAGGGGACCCTGCTCTCTGCCATGGAGATGATCAAGGGGGGCACCACCAGCTTTTGTGACATGTATCTCTTTGCCAAGGATGTAGCCCGGGCCGCTGAGAAAAGCGGCCTGCGGGCCTGGGTGGGCGAGGTGCTCTATGATTTTCCCTCTCCCAATTACGGCCCCCTGGCCCAGGGCTTGATCTATGTCGATGAGATGTTTGCCCGCTATGAGAACCATCCCCGGGTCACTGTTACCGTTGATCCCCATGCCGTGTATACCTGTGCGCCGGATCTGCTGGTCCGCCTGAAGGAAAAGGCCTTGGACCGGGGGAGCAGGTATGTGATCCATCTTTCTGAAACAGAGGGTGAGGTCCGCAATGCCCGGGCCCAATTCGGGAAATCCCCGGTCCACCATCTGGAGGCCCTGGGTCTCTTGGACAGTTCCGTGATTGCTGCGCATTGTGTGGCGATAACCAGTGAAGAGATAGCCTTGCTGGCTGAAAGGGGCGTGAAAATAGGCCATTGCCCGGAGAGTAACATGAAGCTTGCCTCAGGGGTGGCTCCCCTGGGTGCCATGCGTGCTGCCCGGCTGGATATCGGCCTGGGCACGGATGGCGCCGCCTCCAATAATGATGTGGATATGTTTGCCGAGATGGATATGGCCGCCAAGCTGCAGAAGGTCACGAACCTGGACCCCACGGCCCTGCCGGCCGCCCAGGTCCTGGAGATGGCCACCAGGGGAGGGGCCCGGGTGCTGGCTGCGGAACAGCTGATCGGTTCCCTTGAGGTGGGCAAGAGGGCGGATATGATTGTCATTGATCTTGATAAACCCCACCTCACTCCCCTGTATGATATCCCTGCCCATCTCGTCTATGCGGTCAGGGCAACGGATGTTGTGCATTCCGTCATCGACGGCAGGATCGTCATGGAGAATCGGCAGCTCCTGACTCTGGATGAGGAGGCTGTTTTGGCCCATTGCCGGCAGCTGGCGGCTCAACTCACCGGCCGCACCTGTTGAGTGGGGCAAGAGGTGCGGGGAGGCCCGACCGGGATGGCGGGCCCAAAAAATACTTTGCGCTCCGGCAAGGGTTGATGTATCTATTGAGGACAGTATGGGATTTTGAGTGAGTGCCTGGTTTTCTCCTCTTTTCCACGGCTGTTATTAAAAGTAAATTTCAAAAGAGAGAGGCTGCAAGATGTTTGGACTCGGAATGCCGGAACTGGTTGTAATCCTGGTAATTATTGTCATTATCTTCGGGGCTGGTAAATTGCCTGAAATTGGCAGCGGTATAGGTAAAGGTATTAAGAATTTCAAGAAGGCCACCAAGGACGAGGACCCCAAGAAGATCGATGATGATGATGAATCTTCTGCGGCCTGACCACGAAACCTTCACAAGGAGATAAGCCATGTTTGGACTCGGTACCCCGGAACTCATTGTAATCATGGCCATCGCCTTTCTGGTTTTTGGCGGCAAGAAACTGCCCGAAATCGGTGAGGGTCTTGGTAAGGGTTTGCGATCATTTAAAAAATCGATGTCTGATGTCGATGAGGCCAAAGCCAACCTGGTGGAAGATGCCGTGCCCGGCCTCAAAGAGGTCAATGCCTTCAAGGAAGAGGTGAACAAGGCCAAGGATGTGAGCAAGGTCTTGAAAGTCTGAGTTGTTGCCTGCTGGATGATAAAAAAAGCCCGATGTCAAAAGACATCGGGCTTTTTTTATTGTGCGCTGCCGGGTCTGGTTATTCTTGTCGGCTCTGGTTGCGGCCAGGGCCCTTAACAGCCCGTTGAAAAACTACTGCGCTCGAAGGTCTCTCTTCGTTCGCTATCTGCTGATGCGGCGTCAAAATTCGG
>JAVLBA010000033.1:0-27415 GCA_031581485.1 Desulfurivibrionaceae bacterium
CTTCACCACCAGTGACGACTCCTCAAACTTCACTGAGGCGGTGCGCATCAACAACGAGGACCTGCAGGTCCATGCCCTCAACAAGTCCATCGGCGACCTTGACCTGGTCATGGAGGAGCTGACCACCCATATCTCTGATTTCGGGGCCCGGGGCAACCGCATTGACGTCCAGAGCCAGATCTTCACCAATCTCGATCTCGCCGTCCAGGAAAACCTCTCCGACAAGCAGGACACCGATCTTTTAAAGGCCATCACCGAGCTGCAGGCGGCAGAAAATGCCTACCAGGCGGCCCTGGCCTCGGCCTCCAGGGTGATGCAGATGAGTCTTCTCGACTATCTGTAAGAATGTATCAGCCGGCCAAAGCAAGGCTACCTGGCTGCCGTCCATCATGGTATGATCCAGATTTCAGAGAACGCTTTTCCACCAGGGAGAAAAATATGCTCATCCTTGCCAGAAAAATTGGTGAGGCCATCAAGATTGCCGATGAGATAACCATCACGGTTATGGAAATCAAAGGCGGCCAGGTCAAAATCGGGGTTGACGCCCCGCCTCACATCACCATCCATCGCAGCGAGGTCTATAATCGCATCTCAGAAGAAAACAAAAAGGCGGCCCAGGAGGCGCCTCTTGATCTCTCCAGCCTGGCCACCACCTTAAAAAATCGCTCCTGACGGCCAAGAGAGAGCAGAAGCGCTTCTTCTTTTCCACTAAAAAGGCTCCAGAAAGCAGCAAACCCCAGCGAATGGACAGAATAATGACAAGTGCAGCCGTACAAAAACAGGATGCAGAGAGCACCTTGACCTTCAATACCAGCCGTTTCGGCGCTATTGAAGTAGACCTGGACAAAATCATCACCATGACCACCCCCTTCCCGGGCTTCCCTGATTCCCGCCGCTTTATCCTGCGCCCCCATGGCCCGGAGTCGCCCTTTTTCTGGCTCCAGTCCCTGGATGATCCGCACCTGGCCTTTGTGGTGATTCCCGCCGCCACGCTGCTGCCTGACTATCGGCCCAAGCTGGGGGCCGCCACAGAGACCGAGCTGCAACTGGAGGGCGCCGCCCCTGATCTGCTGCTGATCCTGACCATACCGCCTGGCCAGCCGGAAAAGATGACCGCCAACCTGCTGGGTCCGGTGGCCTTAAATCCCCGGAAGCGGCTGGCCTGCCAGGCCCTGCTTGATCCATCCCTCTACGAGTTGGGCTGGCCGGTCTTCACGGACAAGTAGCGGGCTCTAAAAAAGGCCTGGCCAAGAGGACAAAAAAAGGGCGTCTGGTTGATTTTCACCCAGACGCCCTTTTTAATTTCTTATGAGAGAGAACAATCAGTTATGGAGAACACCTTCATCGCCGAAGAGGCTGTCCAACATCTTGTCGGCCAGTTCCTGAGAAGGCACCTGGTACTCGCCGTTTTCAATCTGCCTCTTCAGGGTGGCCACCATTTCCGTCCGTACGGAGGGGGTATTTGCTAAAATCTCCCGCATCTTCTGGATATCCTGGGTGGCGCTGGAGATCTTGACCTGGTCGCTGGCCGTATCTTGGGCGGGGGCCTGAGCTTCTTCTGCACCCTTGCCCTTCTTGGCCTCTATTTTCGTATCCGTCCGCACCTGCGCTATAACATCTGACAGCTTCATGACTGGCACCCAATCTCTGTTCGTTCTGCCCAATTAATAAATGAAGACGAAGAATCCGCATCATCCCTGCTGATCTACTCAAAGGAGATACACCCACACCATAACAGGGGCCGCTCTTTATTTCACCCCTTGCTACCTATCCTATCGACCCTGACAAAAAATACTTTAATTTTTTTAATTTTTTTTCACACCGTCACCATCCTCGCCACCACCCATTGCACAATGGCGAGGCGATTGGTACAATCGCCTTCTCCTATTCCTTGTCGTTATTCACTCTTTGCCCTGTGACCCCCCATGCCGATCCCTGTGTACCTGGTGGATGGCAGCGCCTATATCTACCGGGCCTACCATGCCATCACACCTCTGACCAACAGCAAGGGTCTTGCCACCCATGCCACCCTGGGCTTTATCAATACCCTGCTGCGGGTAATCAGGGAGAAGTCTCCCACCCATATGGCCGTGGCCTTTGACAAGAAAGGCCCCACCTTCCGCCACGCACTCTACAGCGACTACAAGGCCAACAGGGCGGCCATGCCCGATGACCTTTCCTGTCAGATTCCCTATATCCAGGCCCTGGTGGCCGCCTACAACATCCCCATTCTCATCGAGGCGGGGGTGGAGGCCGATGACCTCATCGCCTCGGCAGCCCGGCGGTTGCACGACCAGGGCCACAAGGTGATCGTTGTCTCCGGCGACAAGGACCTTCTGCAGCTGGTGGCCGGCGGCATCACGGCCTGGGAACCCATGAAGGACGTGGTCATGGACCAGGAGTTCATCCGCACCAAATATAATATCCCCCCCGAGCTCCTCCTTGATTTCTTTGCCCTCATCGGCGACACCTCCGACAACATCCCCGGTGTGCCCGGCATCGGTCCGAAGACCGCGGCCAAACTCCTGACGGAACATGGCAGCCTGGACAACCTGCTGGCCCATCTCGACCAGCTCAAGAAATCAAAACTTAAAGAGAATCTCATCGCCCATCAGGAGCTGGCCCTCCTCTCCCGCACCCTGATCGCCCTCAAGGAGGATCTCGACGTCCCCGAAACCCTGGACGCCTACGAGGTCCCCCCACCCAACACCGCAGAACTGCAGCGCCTCTACAGGGAGCTGGAGTTCCACCGGCTTCTCAAGGAGACAGGGCCGTCCGCCAGGTTCGATCCCGAAAAATTCCAGCTCATAACCAGCAGCCAGGAGCTCGCCGAAGTGGCCGCCGAGATCGCCGCGAGTCCTTTTCTGGTCCTGGACACGGAGACCACCTCCCTTAACCCCCTTGATGCCGAGCTGGTGGGCCTTTCCCTGGCAATCGGCACGGACCGGGCCTGGTACCTGCCTCTGGGCCACCGGGACGCGGATGACCATCTGCTGCCGGGCCAGTTCAGCCTCTCTGAGGTGAAAAAGGCCCTGGGCCCCCTGCTTGCCGACGAGAAGATCGCCAAGATAGGCCATAATATCAAATATGACCTGCGCATCCTAGTCCATCACGATCTGCCCCTGGCCGGGCCGCTCTTTGACACCATGATCGCCTCCTACATCCTGGATCCGTCCCGGCGTTCCCATGGCCTTGATGATCTCTGCCTGGAGATTCTCGACATGGGCACCACTTCCTTCAGTCAGGTGACGGGCAAGGATAAACGGGCCAATGCCTTTGCCTATGTTGCCCTTGACCAGGCCTGCAGCTACTCCTGCGAGGATGTCGCCGCCACCCTGCTGCTGTGGAAAAAATTCCATCCGCAGATTGACACAATCGGCTGCTGGCCCCTCTATACCGACGTGGAGATGGCCCTGGTGCCCATTCTCGCAGAGATGGAGGAAAACGGCATCCTTACGGATCGGCATCTCCTGGAGGGCCTCTCCGGCGAGTTCGCCCTGCTCATCCAGGATCTGGAGCGCACCATCCATGGCCTGGCCGGTGAGGAATTCAATATCAACTCACCCAAGCAGCTGGGCACCATCCTCTTTCAGAAACTGGAGCTGCCCCTGGGCAAAAAGACCAAAAACGGCTACTCCACCGATGTCAAGGTCCTGGAAAACCTCGCCCCCTATCATGATCTGCCGGCAGCGGTCCTCAACTACCGGTCGCTGGTAAAGCTCAAATCCACCTATATAGATGCCCTCCAGGAGCAGATTCATCCCGAAACAGGCCGAATCCACACCTCCTTCAACCAGTGTGTGGCTGCCACCGGCCGGCTCTCCAGCTCCAACCCCAATCTGCAGAACATCCCCATCCGCAGTGATGAAGGGCAACGGATACGAGAGACCTTTGTGGCCCCCCCGGGTCACTTCTTTCTGGCCGCGGACTACTCGCAGATCGACCTCCGCGTTCTGGCCCATTACTCCCAGGACGAGGCTCTGCTTACCGCCTTTAACAGCGGCCACGATATCCATAGTCAGACCGCTGCGGAAATCTTCAAGGTAAGTCCCCTCCTCATCAGCTCCCAGATGCGGCGGGTGGCCAAGACCATCAATTTCGGCATAGTCTACGGCATGAGCGCCTTTGGCCTGGCCAGCCAGCTGCGCATCAGCCGCAAGGAGGCGCAGACCTTCATTGATCGCTATTTCGACCATTTTGGCGGGGTACGCCGTTATATGGAGGAAATCGTGGTCCAGGCCAGAAAAGATGGCTTTGTCACCACCCTCCTGGGGAGGCGCCGCAACCTGCCGGAGATCAAGAGCAGCAACAAGACCAGACGGGAATTTGCCGAACGCACCGCCATCAACAGCCCCATCCAGGGCACAGCCGCTGACATCATCAAACTGGCCACCATCAAGAGTCATGCGGTTCTGCAGGAAAAAAAGATGGGTGCCAAACTGCTGCTGCAGATCCATGATGAACTTGTTTTTGAGGTGGCCGCCCCTCAATATGACGAAACCGCTGCCCTGGTCAAAGAGGCCATGGAGTCGGCTCTCAAGATCGACGTACCCCTGCTGATCAATATTTCTCAAGGGGTAAACCTGGCAAAGACTTGATGAAATAGCCAGAGTTGAGTAAAAACATGATATTCCAGCGGCGCCTTGAAAAATCGTATTCTTTAAAGCGGCTCTAAAAATTTCTGCTCAACCCATCTCAAGATGGCGAAGGACAAAAAAACATGCTTGATTATTTGCGCAAAAAGACCAAGTCCCCCCTGCTCCAGGGGCTCATTGTTATCATTATCCTGGTCTTCATCTTCTGGGGCACCAATATGGGCGGCGGCGACAAGCGGGATGCCGTGGCCACGGTCAATGGCGAGGCCGTTACCCTTTCTGAGTACAGCCGGGAATACAGCCGCATGATCGATACCCTGCGGGAGCAGTTCGGCGGCACCCTGCCCGAAAATATTGTTGAGAGCCTGGGCATCAAACAACAGGTACTTCAGCGCCTCATCCAGCAGACCCTGCTGATCCAGGGGGCCCGGGAAATGGGGCTCCATGCCAGCAACTGGGAGATCCAGGAGGCAATCAGCCAGCAGCCCTATTTCCAGGTAGAGGGCACATTCAGCCATGACCGCTACACCCAGATCCTGGCCCAGAACAAGCTGACTCCCAAACAGTATGAGGCAGGCCTGCGCCTGGAGATCCTGAGCCAGAAGGCCAGCCAGGGGGTGAGCGGACTCACCACGGTCACCGACTGGGAGATCAACCAGCGTTTCGCCTTTAACAACAACCAGCTGAAAGTGGCCTTTGCCTCCTTTGCCGCCTCTGACTTCAGGCAGGATGTCCAGGTCACTGATGCTCAACTCCAGGCCTATTTCCAGCAGCATCAGGAGGAGTACAAGAGTGCTCCCCAGGTCAAAATAAAATATCTCGCCTTTCCCGTGGCTCAGGCCATGGAGGAGCTGACCATCTCTGATGCCGAGATCAAGGCCTATTATCAGCAGAATATCGCCACGTATCAGAAGCCTGAAAAAAGAACGGCCCGCCATATCCTTCTTAAAACAGACGGCACCAACGACGAGGCCCAAAAGGCCAAGGCCGAGGAGGTCCTGGAAAAAATCAAGGCAGGTGAGAGTTTCAGCGCCCTGGCCAGAGCAATCTCCGAGGATCCAGGCTCAGCAGACCAGGGGGGTGAACTGGGCACCGTCAGCCGCGGCCAGATGGTGCCCGCCTTTGAGGAGGCGGTTTTCAATCTGGACAAAAAAGAGGTGAGCGAGCTGATCAAGACCCGTTTCGGCTACCATATTATTGAGGTGACGGATATCAGCCCGGCAGAGATCACGCCCCTGGCCGAGGTGGAGGAGAGCATCAGGCGCACCCTCAAGCAACAGCAGGCCAAGAATAAGGCCTTTGCTGATGCCGGCGCTGCCTACGAAAAGATATTCCAGGCCGGCAGTATAGCCGCCTACAGCCAGCAGGAGGGAATCACCCTGCAGAGCGCCGGCTTTTTCAGCCAGAGCAATCCCCCGGCTGAGCTGGCCGGCAAACCGCGTCTCCTTGACCAGGCCTTCAACCTTGAAGAAGGGGAGCTCAGCGCCCTTATTGAAGAGGCGGACGGCTATTACATCCTCTTTATCGACGATGTTCTTGAGCCTGCTGTACCCGAGCTCCAGACGGTGAAAGAAGAGCTCATAGCCGACTTCAAGTTCGCCAAAAGCCGCGAGCTGGCCCAGGCCGCGGCCACGGAAATTCTGGCGGCATGCCAAGAGGCGAGCACCTTCAAACAGGCCGTTACCGAGGCAGGGGCCCGCTTCCAGACCACACCCTGGTTCTCCAGGAACGCTCCAGACCGCAGCACCTTGCCGGCGGCCATCAGCAGCACCGCCTTGACCCTCAGCGCCAGCCACCCCTGCCCCGCCACCATCGGTACGGACAACAGCACCTTCTACGCCTACCGGTTTCTGGAAAAGCGGACCAACCCCTCGGCAAGCGAGGCGGACAAGGAAGAGTTCAAGGCCTCCCTGCTCCAGGAAAAACAGGTGGCCACCCTGGAAAGCTGGCTCACCCACATGATGGCGACCAGCGAGATCACCACCAATCCCAAACTCATTGAATAAGGGATCCAGGCCCATACGCCGACACTAAAAAAGGCCCCCGGCTTCTAGCCGGGGGCCTTTTTTAGTATTGAACAGCCAAGAAAGGGCACAAGCACTTGGAATATCTACTTCTTCTGCCCCGGGCCCCAGAGGGGGTCCTGGCCGAAACGGTGCATCCACCAATCCTCGTCATCCACCTCCGGGGCAGCATCTTCCCGGCGCAGCGGAAATTCATAATTTTCGCAATAGGTGAGCAGGACCTGATAGGCCTCGTGGATTTCCTGCATCCGACCGCGATTCTCCGCACCTTCTCCGGCCAGATCAGGATGATACTTCTTGGTGAGCTGCCGGAAAACCGCCTTGATATCACGGAGGGTGGCCCGGTCGGCCAGGCCAAAAATATCCCGGGCTGCTTCAATGTCATGCCATTCTCTCTTACTGACCATCCTGCCTCCTAGTACTCCGTAAAACTTAAATGTACGTGTAGAATTTCGTTATTGCATACGAACCACAAAGACACGAAGACACAAAGAAAAACATAAAAACAAGAAGCTCTTCGTGTTTTTTGTGCCTTTGTGGTTAAAGGCATAGTTGCATAAATATACAAAACTTTAAGTGATACACTGCACTAGCTTGCGGCATCTTTTTTCTTTTTAAAGCTCTTCTCCTCTCCCCGCCTGAGCCGGCCGATATTCTCATGATGCTTGAGCCAGATCAGAGCGGTAATAAAAAAGGAGGCATAGAAATAGGCCCCCACTCCGTAACGCAGCCAGACAAGCAGAGAAACCATGGCCGCCGCCAGCATGGAGCCCACGGAAACATAGCCTGTCACGGCCACGCTGATGACAAAGAGGGCCATGCCGCCCAGAGCGGCAATGAAATCCAGAAAGAGAAAGACGCCCAGGGCCGTGGCCACCCCCTTGCCGCCGCGAAAGCGGAGATAGAGGGGATAGCAATGACCGACAAAAGCGGCAACCCCGCAGAGGAGAATGGTAGCGGCAGGGGCGCCGGCTGCCCGGGCAATGACCATGGGCAGCAGGCCCTTGGCGGCATCCAGGAGCAGGGTGATAACCCCGATTTTTTTACCGGCCAGCCGGGTGACATTGGTGGCGCCGATATTGCGTGAGCCGGAGGCCCGGACATCAACACCGACCATCTTGCCCAGCAGCAGACCAAAGGGGATGGAGCCTATGAGATAGGCCACCATTATTGCCAGATAATTCATTTGCTTAATACTTCCTTATCCTGAATGAGAAAAACAGGCGGCCAATCTAACATTTTCCCACACAGGTTGCATTGATATGCTACCATATTTTCTTCTTGATCATCTCTTCCTCTCCTTCAAAAGGAAAATCCCGTGCCGGACCATAACAAATTCATGGGCCAGGCCCTTCTACTGGCTGAAAAAAGTGTGCGCAGCGGCGGCGGCCCCTTTGGGGCGGTCATCGTCAAGACAGGGGCCATTATAGGCAGCGGCACCAACCGGGTCACCCTGGACATGGACCCCACCGCCCACGCCGAGATGCTGGCCATCCGCGCCGCCTGCCAGGCCCTCGGCGATTTCCAGCTGGCGGGCTGCACCATCTATGTCAACTGCGAGCCCTGCCCCATGTGTCTTGCCGCCCTCTACTGGGCCGGCATCCAGGAGATCTATTTTGCCGCTCACCGCAGCGATGCAGGCAATATAGGATTTGCCGATGATTTTATCTACCATGAATTTGCCAAGGAGCCAAAAGAGCGGCAGATCGCCATGCATCAAATCATGCGGGCCGAGGCCCTGGATATCCTGCAGCTCTGGGATGCCCTTGAGGAGAAGATCCCCTATTAAGGTCCCTGCCCGGGCCGGGAAAAAACTCTCTGACAATCCGTAAAAAAAATGCGCCCTTGACCTAGGTCAAAGCCACCGGGGTTGTCTTTGCGTTATGTTGGTTTTAACAAGAGACAAACACCCCCGCTTTTCTAATTTCAAAGGAGGATGCACACCATGTTCTGTCAACAATGCGAACAAACAGCCAAGGGTATTGCCTGCACCACCATGGGCGTCTGTGGAAAAACCGAAGAGGTCGCCGACCTCCAGGACCTGCTCATCCATGCCGTCCAGGGCCTCTGCCTCTATAGCGATGCGGCCCGCCAGAAGGGAATCACCGATTCCACCACCTCCCTCTTTATCTGTGAGGCGATCTTCTCCACCCTGACCAATGTCAATTTTGATCCGGACCGCTTTATCAACATGATCAACAAGACAGTGGAGCTGCGTGAAGCAATGAAGGCCAAGTCAGGGGCCGATTTCACCGTGCCGGCCGCCATCTTCACCCCGGCCGCTGATATTGCCGGCCTGGTTGAGCAGGGCAAGGCAGTCAACCTCAACACCCCCGAAAACGAGGATATCAAGTCCCTGAAACATACCACCCTCTTCGGCCTGAAAGGCGTGGCCGCCTATGCCGATCATGCCCGCATCCTGGGCCAGGAAGACGACTCGGTCTACGCCTATATTGACAAGGCCATGACCACCATCCTCCGCGATGATGTTGAGGTCCCGGCCCTGGTGGCGCTGGCCCTGGAATGCGGCGCCGCCAACCTGAAGGCCATGGAGCTGCTTGATGCCGGCAACACCGGCAGATTCGGCCATCCCGTGCCTACGGAAGTGCCCCTGGGCGCCAAAAAAGGCAAGGCCATCCTGGTCTCCGGTCACGACCTGCTGGATCTGGAGTTGATCCTCAAGCAGAGCGAGGGCAAGGGCATCAACGTCTACACCCATGGCGAGATGCTGCCCTGCCACGGCTATCCGGACCTGAAGAAATATGGTCATTTCCACGGCCATTACGGCACTGCCTGGCAGAACCAGAAGAAGGAATTTGCCGAGTTTCCCGGTTCAGTGATCATGACCACCAACTGCATCCAGGATCCCAAGGCCTATATGGACAGCATCTTCACCTCCGGCCTGGTGGGTTGGCCTGGAGTTGCCCATCTCGGCGACAAGGACTTCACTCCGGCCATTGACAAGGCCCTGGCCATGCCCGGCTTTGCGGAAGATACCGACAAGGGTTCGGTCATGGTGGGCTTTGCCAGGAATGCCGTCTTGGGTGTGGCAGGCAAAGTCATTGAGGCGGTAAAGAACAAGGACATCCGCCACTTCTTCCTGGTGGGCGGCTGTGACGGTGCCAAACCGGGCCGCAACTACTATACCGAACTGGTGGAGAAGATTCCGGCCGACTGCATGGTCCTCACCCTGGCCTGCGGCAAGTTCCGCTTCTTTGACAAGAAGCTGGGCGATATCGGCGGCATCCCCCGGCTCCTTGATATCGGTCAGTGCAATGATGCCTACTCGGCCATCCAGATTGCCGTGGCCCTGGCCGGTGCCTTTGAGTGCGAGGTAAACGAGCTGCCGCTGTCCATGATCCTTTCCTGGTACGAGCAGAAGGCCGTGGCTATCCTGCTGACCCTGCTGCACCTGGGGATCAAGGATATCCGTCTGGGACCCACTCTGCCGGCCTTTATCACCCCCAACGTCCTCAATGTCCTGGTGGAGAATTTCAATCTCATGCCCATCTCCACCCCGGATGAAGATCTGAAGGCGATTTTGGGATAGCTTTATAGAGGAGTTGAGAAGGAGGAAGTTGAAAAATAAGCATTGAGGAACAAAAATGATCCCTGTTTATTCTTTCTTCTTACTTCTCAACTCCTTATCCCTCAACTTCTGGAGTTAAAACATGAAATGCCCTGGACAGGATATCCGTTACTGGTCAGGAAAGGATATCTTCGAGATCAAATGCCCCAAATGCGGAACCCCCCTTGAATTCTTCAAGGATGATTCCAGCCGGCTCTGCCCCCAATGCAGTTACCGGATGCTGAACCCGCACATCAATTTCGGTTGCGCCGAATATTGTCCCCATGCCGAGCAATGCCTGGGCTCGTTACCGGCAGGTATCCAGCCCCAAAAGGGCCCGCAAGCCTCCTTAAAGGAGAGGGTTATGGCCGCCATGGCCGCCTATTTCGGCGACGACCAGCGTCGCATCAACCATGCCAAAAAAGTGGCGGACTATGCCGAACAGATCAACAAATATGAACAGGGCGACCCGGCAGTGATCATGGCCTGCAGCTATCTCCACGATATCGGCATCCCGGAGGCGGAGCGCAGGCATCACTCCAGCGCTCCCCGCTACCAGCACCAGGAAGGCCCCCCTGTGGCCCGCAAAATCCTGACGGAACTTGGTGTTGAAGAGGAGATGATCGCTGAAATCTGTGCTATTATCGGCCATCACCACCAGCCAGGGAAGGACGAAACAACCAATTTCAAGGTTCTCTATGATGCCGATCTCCTTGTCAACCTGCAGGAGCAGCAAGCCGAGGGTGGCCGGAGTGTTGAAAAAGTAACCACCATCATAAACAGCTCATTTCTCACCGAGGCCGGCCAGCGGCTGGCCCGGGAAATTCTGCAGATAGACTAAAAGAGGTATTGCTATGAAGGTTCGCCGGAAGATAATTGAAATAAATGAAGAGCTCTGCAACGGCTGCGGCCAGTGCATTACCGGCTGTGCCGAGGCGGCCCTGGTGCTGGAGGACGGCAAGGCCAGGCTGGTGGCGGAAAAATATTGCGACGGCCTGGGCGCCTGCCTGGGCGAGTGCCCCACTGGTGCCCTGAAGATTGTGGAGCGGGTCAGTGAGGACTTTGACGAAGAGGCGGTAGAAGCCCTGCTCAAGGAGAAAGAGGCCAAGAGTGCTGCCCCTGAGGAAATGGCCTGCGGCTGCGCCGGCAGCAACATCCAGTCTTTTATCGCCAAGACTCCCTGCCAGAGCGCCAATGAGCCCCAGGCCATGGCCGCGGCCGGTTCTTCCGCCCTGACCCACTGGCCCGTGCAGATCCGTCTGGTACCGCCCACGGCCCCCTTTCTGCAGGGCGCTGACCTGCTCATTGCCGCGGACTGCACCCCCATGGCCTATGCCAATTTCCACCAGGATTTCATTACCGGCAAGGTGGTGATGATGGGCTGCCCCAAATTTGATGACCAGAGCTCCTATGTGGACAAGCTGGCGGAGATCTTTGCCACTGCCCAGATCTCCTCAGTGACCACGGTGATCATGGAGGTTCCCTGCTGCGGCAGCATGCGCGGCATTGTCAAGGAGGCCCTGAAACAGTCCGGCAAGGAGATCCCCGCCAAGGAGTTCGTTATCTCCACCCGCGGCGAGATCCTCTGATACCGCCCCCATCCTTAAAACAGAAATGCCCCGCTGCCCTTTCTCCAGGCAGCGGGGCATTTCTGTGTGTGGAGCCGAAAAATGGTCGGCCCGGCTTCCTCATTCCTCCCCGACAATCCTGGCCACGGCCTGCCGGGCCAGCTCCCCCACGGTGGTGTCGACAAAACCGCCGCCCATAAAGAGATGCACCGGCGTTGGGCTGTCGTAAAAGTTCCTGAGCAAGGGGAGCGCCTCCGGCGTCTTGAGGAGACCGAAATTACGGATGGCCAGGGCCTGCACCTCCGGATCAGAAGAGTCCAGATACTGCTCCATATAGCCGTCAGCGTCAAAGGCCAGGAGTTTTTCCGGATAGACCTCAGCCAGACGACCCAGCCCCCACAGCAGACCGCGCTGCAGGGCGGGCAGCTCCAGATAACACTCTTCCCGCATATAGGAGACCAGGATATGGCCGTACTCCTCGGCCAGGGCCCGATTTCGAGCCATAATCTCACCCATGGCCTCGGGCATGCCCCAGCCGATGCCCCCTGACTCCTCGTTGAGACTCCACATGAGGCGGCGCATGACCACCCTGGCCTGTTCCATCTCCTCATGGGCCAGGCTATTCATCACTTCAGCCAGGGCCAGAACAGCCCGCCATTTCACCACCTCATCCACCTGATAAATACAGGAAATAAGCGGCGAAATAGTGGCGCGGGGCGGCCAGGAGCGGATCTCGGCCAGGGCCTGATCAAAATCAGGCTGCCGTAAAAGGGATGGCAGTATTTTTTTTACCTGACGCTCTTTCATCATGCTCCCCGGTGCAGATTGTCCCCTTGACACCCCTTACCCCCCCTGGAAAAGGGACTAAAAAAGAGGGCAGGCAACAGCCGTCTCTTTCTGGTCCCGCCCGCCAGAGAGACCGTTACTCCTCGCCCTCAATGACAGTACACTCCGCCTCGGCATCCATGGCCGTATTGACCGCCTTGCCCACCTCGACGCCCAGATCAAAACAGGCCTGCAGGGCCTCCTGATCCGGCACATTCTTGATCTTCACCCCCGGTTCGACAAGCGTACACTGCATCTCTTCCAGAAAGCCGCTGAGAATCTTCACCGACTCCCCGGACCAGCCAAAAGAGCCAAAAGCGGCACCGATCTTCTGCCTGGGCCGCAGCCCCTTCATATAGGTCAGCACATCGGCCATGGTGGGCATGATACCGTTATTGAGGGTGGGGGAGCCGACAAGAACCGCCTTGGCCGCCATGACCTCAACCATGATATCGCTGCGATGATTGGCCCTGGCGCTGAGCACCCGGGCATGGACCCCCACACTGCGCAGCCCGGAACTGATATTCTTGGCCATCTTCTCGGTGGAATGCCACATGGTGTCATAAATGATCACCGCCTTGCGCTGCGCTGCATACTGACTCCAGCGATCATAGGCTGCCAGGATCAGGGCGGGATCGCGCCAGATAACGCCGTGGTCCGGGGCAATCATGTCGATATCAAGACCCATCTCGCCCACCTTGGCCAGGAGCTTCTGGACATTGGGTGAAAAGAGCAGGAGGATATTGGCATAATATTTTTCCGCCTCAAGGAGGGCGGCGCCCTCAGGGAGCTCATCGGCATAGCGCTCCGTGGAGGCAAGATGCTGTCCGAAGGCATCTGAGGATATGAGGAGCTTGTCCTCCGGGATGTAGGAGAACATGGAATCAGGCCAATGCAGCATCTTGGTTTCCAGAAAGTGGACGGTCTTGGAACCCAAGGAAATGGAGTCCCCGGTCTTGACCACCTCAAGGGGCCAGTCCACCGGATGGAAATGGCTCTCAATGGCCTTCAGACCCATGGGGGAACAAAAGACCTTTTCCGGCTTGCAGAGCCTGATCATCTCCGCCAGCGAGCCTGAATGATCAAGCTCAACATGGTTGACAACGATATAATCGATATCCTCGGGATCAATGAGCTGGCCGAGATGATAGAGCATCTCGTTTTTAAAATCTGCTTTCACCGTATCAAAGAGACACACCTTCTCATCCTTGACCAGGTAGGCGTTGTAGGTCGTTCCCTTATAGGTGGAATAGCCATGAAAATCGCGGATATTCCAGTCAACGGCACCAACCCAGTAGATATTCTTTTT
The DNA here is from genome assembly GCA_031581485.1 of Desulfurivibrionaceae bacterium. GTDB lineage: Bacteria > Desulfobacterota > Desulfobulbia > Desulfobulbales > SURF-16 > BM506. The sequence goes on from JAVLBA010000033.1 coordinate 13,890, forward strand.
GATCTCTTCAGCGCTCATATCTCTCCTCTACCTATCTCTTATTATGGTAAGAATTTAGAATCCGGCAACCTGCTTGTTGCCGGCAAAAAAATCGCTTCCCACCTACTCTACCATATAATACCAAACCATTTTTGCAGTGGAAGACAAAGTGAAAAAAAAGCCCTGCCCTCATCTTTTCCGCTTCAGCTTGGATGCCCTTACCCACATAAAAAAGCCGGCAATGATTTAAAAATCATCGCCGGCTTTTTCAGTCCTGCAGGGCAGCAAAAAATCTATTGCACGGTGGGAGGCAGCCGCTTGGCCAGTTCCTGGTCCAGCGCAAAAAGACCACTGCTGTCGGCCCCAATCAATTTCAGCTTGTCCACCACGGCGCCGACATGGGCTTCTTCTTCCACCTGCTCGGCAATAAACCATTGCAGAAAACCGCTGGTGGCATGATCCCGCTCATCCAGGGCCAGGTTCATCAGATTATTAATGAGCCCGGTCACTTTCTGTTCATGGCTGAGGACATCAGCAAAAACCTCCTGGGGAGAATGCCACTGGGCAGGGGGCTTGGCAATGGCATGCAACACCACCTGACCACCGCAGCCGTTGACATAATCATAGAGCTTCATGGCGTGAAGCATCTCCTCCTGGGCCTGCATCCGCATCCAGTGGGAAAAGCCGGCCAGACTCTTCGACTCGAAATAGGCGTTCATGGCCAGATAAAAATAGGCGGAATACATCTCCGCATTGATCTGCTCGTTGAGGGCCTGGATCATCTTTTCACTCAGCATTGTTCCTCACTCCTCCAAAGGCCGTGCAGATTGCAGTACTCCCGGGCCGTGACCTTGTCGGCCTTGACATCAAAGGTTACCCGGGGGACATCGCCGGGGGCCAGGAATTTGCGATGGACAACGCCATCCGCCACCAGCTCTATCCACATGATGAGATGCTCCTCGGTCATGGGATGGTCCACCGCCCCGACCTTGACCAGATAGCCACTGGCTGTTTTCTCAATAACAGGAACATGCTTTTCCTGAGCAGCGTCCACCGTGTTTTCGGCCAGATAGACCATGGGCGCTTCACAGCAAAAAAGGGCCCCGCCCCCGGAGTGGAGAAGCTCCACCACATTACCACATTTATCACACCTGAAAATATCGAGTCGAGCTGACATCTCACCCTCCTACAAGGATAGTTTTTTTTAAAGGCCGCCAAAAGAAGCGGCCGGCGCCAAGGATGATTCAGGCAACCCTACGCTTCTTAGCCTCACCACACTCCGGACAGACGCCGATAAACTCCAGACTGTGCCGTTTGATCTCGAAATCGGTGAGGGTCTGGGCCTGCTGTTCAATCTCATGGTCCGTAGGCATGTGGAGGTCTCCGACGCAGCCACACTCCGTGCAGCGCACATGATAATGATTTTCCACATGGCCATCAAAGCGTTTCTGGGTGCCGCCCACATCAAGCTTGAGGACCATACCCAGTTCAGAGAGGATCTCCAGGTTGCGGTACACCGTACCCAGGCTTATTTTAGGCAGACGCTTGCGGATCATCTGGTACATCTCGTCGGCAGTGGGATGCGTCGTCACCTTGCAGAGCTCTTCCAGAATCACCTGGCGCTGTTTGGTCATCCGAATTTTAGGATTTGTATGCATACTGCACCTCGCGGCATTAATAGATAATAATTACTAATTATAATTTCTTTGGCCCTTTTGGGCAACTCCTAATTGCAGGGCAGAACAAGGGCATTGCTGAGCCCCTCTCTATCCGGCAAAGCTGTTCTTTTTTGGGCATCAAAAAAGAACACGGGAGACAATGGTTGGAAAATTATAATTCAGGTCTCGGCATCCACCAGGAGGCCGACCCCTTCCTGGAGATTTTTGAGAAGCAGGGGCAATTCCGCGATATCCACAACCTCGTCCTTGATGATCCGGCAGACCTCCAGGTCGGTACAGTCATAAATCTCCAGGGCATAGCCCTCTTCTTTGCGCAGCAGGGAGATGTGCATCTCCACACCATGGCTCTCGAATCGGCCATTCACCTGGTCGACAAGCTGCTGCAGGGCCATACCCAGATGATTTTCTTCCTCGGTCTCAGCTCCCTCCCCCTCAGGTTTTTTGTCCCAGCGCCGCTGCAGATGGCTGATGGGCATCACCGGCGAGATCCCGTAGATCTCCTTGACCCGGTACGGATCGGAAAATTTCGACCAGTCCAGGGGCCGGGGGAACTTAAACTCATCACTGATTACCATATCGCACCCCTTGCCAAAAAAAATTCACCATGGAGACCGAAACCGTCCTGGCCGGTTTGCAGCCCGGCAGATCGGCATAAGAGCATCTTTTTTAGATTTTTAACAGAAAAATAGAAAGTACGCACAGCGGGTAGCCACCTGAAAAGACAAGGCCTTAGCAAAATCCAGACGGCAACCTTTCTCCGGCAGGTCGAGGCGGGGACACTTTTTGCAGATCTTGGCCGACAACAGGGTATGAGCTGAACTTCCTTCTATAAGGAACGAGAATGGACGGACAAAGCAAAATGGGACAAATGCATCTTCAAGGAATCGCCTGAAAGAAAAACGGGCAGTGGCGATCTCTTTTCCGGCGCTCTTCTTTGTGAGAGAAGAGTCCACCTGTCCACTTCCCTGCCGGGCGCATAAAAAAAGGGGTTCAGCACTTATGTGCTGAACCCCTTTAAAGCCAATGGCGTCCCCAAGGGGATTCGAACCCCTGTCGCCAGCGTGAAAGGCTGGTGTCCTGGACCAGACTAGACGATGGGGACTTTGATGGTGGGCCCTGCGCGGATCGAACGCGCGACTCTCTGATTAAAAGTCAGATACTCTACCAGCTGAGTTAAGGGCCCATCATGACAAAGCGTGGTTTTTACAACAGTCAGCCTGGCCTGTCAATAGTTTCTCTCACCTTTCTTTCATCTTTTCCTCTGCCCGTCAAGCTCTTTGTGCCCTCCGCCCTTGGGCCTGAAAAAGTTTCCCACCAAGAGAGCCGAAAGAGCCGCCCTGCGCCGAACCAACACTCCCTGAGGCCGGAAAATCCTTGTCCCCCTCCCGGGGGTCTGCTATATCTGTCTGATCATTATGGGCTCTTATGGAATGGTCCTGTTTTTGTACAGTCGTGACTCTCTCTTAAAAGCCTTTTTCTCACCATAACCAAGTGACATCCCATGGGACTTCTCTCTTCCTCCGCCACCTTTGTCCGCTACCGGGTAGTGGGTGACATAGCACCCGACTTCTGGGACACGGCTGCTGAGCAGATCAGCCGCTTTGCCTTCAAAGATATTGACGACACCTACGACGAGTTCTCGGTGGGCTGGGTATCGGTCCTCAACATGTTTGATACCGAATTCACCTCTGCCTCCATTGCGGCCGGCGACCATATCTGTCTGACCATGCGGACAGATGAACGCAAGGTCTCCCCCAAGGTCCTCAAAAAATTCTGCCTCAAGGAGGAAGAACGGATCAAGAAGGAGCGCCAGATCCCCAAGGTGAGCCGGGGCCAGAGGCTGGAGATCAAGGAGAATATGGAGATGCTGCTCATGAAGCGGGCGGCACCGGTACCTGCCACCTATGACCTGGCCTGGAATCTGGCCGAAAACACGGTGCTCTTCTTCTCCACCAATCAGAAGGCCCAGGCCCAACTTGAAGATTTTTTCAAGGATACCTTCGGACTCCTGCTCAGCCTGGAGATCCCCTATACCACGGCGGAACGGCTCTTAAGCACCAGCGAAGGCCACGCCCTGGCCAACATCAGCCCGGCGGTACTTGTCTAATGGATCTCGTTGACTTAATCACAGAAAAACGTTTTATCGGCCAGGAATTTCTCACCTGGCTCTGGTACAAGAGTGACGAACGGGGCGGCACCGTGCTGCTGCCGGAGATGGGCGAGGACATCACCCTGGTCTTTGAAAAACATCTGCTCCTTGAATTTGGCGAGGGCGATTCCCATGAAAAGATCGTCTGTACGGGGCTGCAGGCCGAGCTCAAGGAGGCCCGCACCGGCCTGCAGATGGGCAAGAAACTGGAGCAGGCCCGCATCCACATGATCCGTGGCGAGTATGAGTGGCACATGACCATCAAGGCCAGCCTCATGGAGTTTCGTTCCGTCAAGGTGCCCAAGACCATGGAGGGCGTTGACGAGGGCGATACCCAGGAGGCCGCGGAAGGCCGCCTGCTTGACCGGATCGGCCTCCTGGAGACCGTCTACAAGACCTTTGACGAGCTCCTGGGCCAATTCATCAGAATCAGAATCAGCGATCAGTGGCCCGCCGAGGCGGCCAAGCTGCGGACCTGGATCCACCACAGCGACAGATAAGGAAAAGAGATGGAATTTGAGATAGTGATCGGGCTGGAAGTCCATGCCCAGATGAAGACAAAATCCAAGATATTCTGCTCCTGCTCCACCGAGTTCGGCAAGCCGCCCAACAGCAACACCTGCCCGGTCTGCCTGGGGATGCCCGGCGTTCTGCCCGTGCTCAACCGCGAGGTGGTGGAGTCGGCCATCAAACTGGGCCTGGCCACCCATTGCCAGATCAGCCGCCGCAACGTCTTTGCCCGCAAGAACTATTTCTACCCTGACCTGCCCAAGGGCTACCAGATCTCCCAGTTCGACCTGCCCATCTGCGAGCACGGCCATCTGGATCTTGAGGTAGAGGGCAGGGCCCGGCGCATCGGCATCACCCGCATTCACATGGAGGAGGATGCCGGCAAGCTGATCCATGATGACCGCGCCACAGCCAGCTATGTGGACCTCAACCGGGCCGGCACCCCCCTCCTGGAAATCGTCTCTGAACCGGACATCCGCTCCCCCCAGGAGGCGGCCGCCTATCTCCGCAAAATGCACGCCATTGTCACCTATCTTGATATCTGCGACGGCAACATGCAGGAGGGCAGCTTCCGCTGCGACGCCAACATCTCGCTGCGCCCCGTGGGCCAGGAGGAGCTGGGGATCCGCACTGAGCTCAAAAACATGAACTCCTTCCGTAACGTGGAGAAGGCCTTGGAGTATGAGGTGCGGCGCCAGCGTGACATCCTGCTCGATGGCGGCAGCATCGTCCAGCAGACCCTGCTCTGGGACCCGGACAAACAAGCCACAAACTCCATGCGCGGCAAGGAGGAGGCCCATGATTACCGTTACTTCCCCGATCCCGACCTGGTACCGGTGGTTATTGACCAGCAGTGGATTGACGGGGTTGAGGCCAACCTGCCGGAACTGCCCGACCAGCGCCTGGCCCGCTTTATGGATACCCTGGGCCTGGGCCGCGAGGAAGCCGCCATTCTCACCAGCGAGCGCGGCCTGGCCGATTATTTTGAGGCGGCCCTGGCAGAGTATGACCACCCCCGGAAAATGGCCAACTGGATCATGACCGAGGTGATGCGGGTGCTGAAGGGCCAGGAGGGCATGACCATTGCCCTTTTCCCGGTGACCCCCGCCAACCTGGGCCGACTCCTGGCCATGGTCGACCAGGGCCTGATCAGCGGCAAGATCGCCAAGACCGTCTTTGAAGAGATGATCCTCAGCGGCCGGGATGGTGCCACCATTGTCAAGGAGAAGAACCTGCTCCAGGTCAGCGACCAGGGCGAGATCCTCACCATGGTCCGGGAGATCCTGGCCGCCAATCCTGCGCAGGTGCAGCAGTTCAAGGAGGGCAAGACCAAGGTCATGGGCTTCTTCGTGGGCCAGCTCATGAAGGCCAGCAAGGGCAAGGCCAATCCCCAGATGGCCAATGAGCTCTTTAGCCAGGAGCTTGACAAATAATCGGCCAAGGAGGGGGCTCCTCCCTTGAGGAGGCGCCCACAGATTCATCTTTTCCCCAGCCGCCATGCCACCACCAGACAACCACGGTCATCGCCAGCGCCTGCGCGCTAAATATCAGGCCAGGGGTATTACCGCCCTCACGGATGACGAGGTCCTGGAACTCCTGCTCAGCCTCGGCACCCCGCGCAAGGGGTGCAAGGAGACGGCCCGCAACCTCCTTGGCCACTGCGGTTCCCTGGCCCAGGTCCTGGAATCTTCGCCTGACCGATTACAGCAGGTAAAGGGGGTGGGGCCGCAGAACAGTTTTGCCCTCAGCTTCATCCATGATGTGGCCCGCCGTTTTCTGAACCAGCGCCTGGCAAACCGCCACTACCTGCGCTCCTCCCAGGAGGTGGCCGACTACCTCAATCACGCCATGCGCCACCTGACCAAAGAGGTGTTCAAGGTCATCTACCTCGACTCGTCCCTGGCCATCATCGATACGGAAATCCTCTTTGAAGGCACCCTGGCCAGCAGCACCATCTATCCCCGCGAGCTGGTCAAGGCGGTATTGGCCAGGGAGGCGGCGGCCATTGTGGTTGCCCACAACCATCCCTCAGGCAGCTGCCAACCCTCAGATGCGGACCTGAAGCTGACCCGCACCCTCCATCAGGCCTGCGCCCTGCTCGACATCCGCCTCCTGGATCACCTGATCATCGGCAGCGACAGCAGGCCCTACAGCTTTGCCGACCATGGCCTGATGGCCGATTTCGAGCAGGCCTGGCAGGCCAGCCGATGAAGCAGGCAGGGCTTTACCTCCACATCCCCTTCTGCCGCTCCAGATGCGGCTATTGCGCCTTTAACTCGGTGGCCGCCAGCCGCAGCAGCGCTGACCACTATCTTCAACTGCTGGCCCCGGAAATCGCCGCCCATGCCGCCTTGCCCTGGAGCCAGGACCACACCTTCACCTCCCTCTTCATCGGCGGCGGCACCCCCAGTCTGGGCTCACCGGCGGCAGTGGCCGCCACCCTGGACCTCTACCGGCGCCATTTCCGGATCAGCCCCCAGGCCGAGATATCCATGGAGGCCAATCCCGACACCGTTGACCATGACTCCCTCATGGCCTGGCAGCAGGCCGGGATCAACCGACTCAGCATCGGCGTACAATCCTTTACCGATGCCATCCTGAAGGGCCTCAACCGGGTCCATAGCGGCCGGCAGGCGGTCCAGGCCCTTATCGCTGCCCGCCGGAGCGGCTTCACCAATATCAATATCGATCTCATCTATGGCCTGCCCGGCCAGACCCTGGCCCTCTGGCAGCATGACCTGCGCCAGGCCCTGGAGCTGGCCCCGGAGCATCTCGCCCTCTATGAGCTCACCATTGAACCGGGCACCCCCTTTGCCCGGGCCCAGCAACAAAAGAGGCTGAAGCTGCCGGACGAGGAGCTGGTGGCGGACATGGAAGAGGCTACTCTTGCCCTGCTGACGCCTGCCATGCAGCGCTATGAGATCTCCAATTACGCCCAACCCGGCAGGCAGTGTGGCCACAACCTCAATTACTGGCAAAACGGCTCCTATCTGGGCCTGGGGGCCGGGGCGGTCTCCTGCCTGGACGGCCTGCGGCTGAGCCATGAGCCGGACCCCCGCGCCTTTCTGGACCTGATCAAGCAGCAGAAAAGCACGGTCATCTCTGCCGAATGTCTCAGCCCCAGAGGCCGCTTCCGCGAATCGATGATCATGGGGCTGCGGCTGCTGGCCGGGATCGATCTCCCTGCCCTGGAAAGGCGTCTGCACTTGTCGGCCCAGGAGGTCTACGGCGATCTTCTGGCTGATTTAATGGACCAGGGCATGCTGATCAGGGAGGGGGATATGGTCCGTCTGGCCGCCCCCTATCTGGCCGTTGCCAACCAGGTCCTGACCAAACTGGTCTGAGCCGGCAAATGAGCATTGGCTTTATTATTAGTTTTCTTTTATTATGAGGAAGATGAAGAGGGGCATGGTCGGAGTATTTTTTCTATACTCCCTTTTTTTCCACACCATCCACATACAGAGCACTCATGTTCGATTTCTTCACGAAAAAACATAAAATAGCCGGCCTGATGGGCGAAGGCATGAACCGTTCCCAGAACAGGGCCCGGATCCAGACCTACAAATCATATTATGAAGGGAAGATAAAATCCCTGGAAGCCAGGAAGCTCTCCCCTCCCCTCCTGATTCTGCTCTGCAGAGACGCCCCTATTGAACCGGGCCTTCTCAACACCAGGGGCAGGCGTAACGTCTATATCAAAAAATGCCTCCGCTATTACCGGCAGCAGCTGGCCGCCCTTGAAAAAGAGGCCAAAAAGCTGAAGATCTATTAATCCCCATGGCCAAACCAAGACGTCTTTTCTCCTGCAGCCAGTGTGGCATGTCCTCCAGCAAATGGGCCGGTCAATGCCCGCAATGTCAGGCCTGGGACTGTATCAGCGAACAGGAGATCACCGCCCCGGCCTTTAGCGGCTACAGCGGGGCCCTGCAAGCGGTCCAGGCCATGGGCGACATTGAACTGGAATCCGCGCCCCGCATTCTCACCGGCATGGCTGAACTGGACCGCGTTCTGGGGGGCGGCCTGGTCCGCGGTTCCGTGGTGCTTATCGGCGGCGACCCCGGGGTGGGCAAGTCCACCGGCCTGCTCCAGGTCTGCTGTCTTCTCAGCGACAAGCGCAAGGTCCTCTATGTCAGCGGCGAGGAGTCCCTGCAGCAGATTGCCATGCGGGCCAAACGTCTCGGCCTGCCTGACCAGCACCTTCTCCTGCTCGCTGAAACCCAGGTGGAACAGATCTGCGCCATTGCGGCCAACGAAAGGCCGGAAGTGATGGTCATTGACTCCATCCAGACCATGCAGAGCAGCCAGGCGGCCTCAACCCCCGGCTCTGTCTCCCAGGTGCGGGAATCCGCCGCCCTGCTCACCAGCTTTGCCAAGCAGAGCGGCACCGCCATCTTCCTGGTGGGCCATGTCACCAAATCAGGGGGCCTGGCCGGCCCCCGTGTCCTGGAACATATCATCGATGTGGTCTGCTATATCGAGGGCAACGCCGACAGTCGCTTCCGCATCATGCGGGCCGTCAAAAATCGCTTTGGGGCCGTCAACGAGATCGGCGTCTTTGCCATGACCGACACCGGCCTCAAGGAGATCAGCAATCCCTCCGCCATCTTTCTCTCCAGAGAGCAGGAGGAGATGGCCGGCTCCGTGGTCATGGTGGTCTGGGAAGGCAGCAGGCCGCTGCTCGTGGAAATCCAGGCCCTGGTGGACGAGACCTCGTCAGAACATGTGCGGCGCATCACCGTGGGGCTGGAACATAACCGCCTGGCCATGCTCCTGGCCATCCTCCATAAGCATGGGGCAACCCCCACTGCCAATCAGGATGTCTTTATCAATGTGGTGGGAGGCGTCCGGGTCAACGAGACATCCGTGGATCTGGCCCTGACCATGGCCATGGTTTCCAGCCTGCGTGACGTAGCCCTGCCCCGCCGCCTGGTGGTCTTTGGCGAAATGGGCCTGGCCGGGGAAATACGGCCGGTGAACAGCGGCATTGAGCGCCTGAAAGAGGCGGCCAAACACGGCTTTACCGAGGCCATTGTCCCCAAGGGAAATCTGCCGCGCAGCCCCATCAAGGGCATCAAGGTCCATGGCGTTTCCTCCCTGCAGGAGGCCCTTGCCTATTTCGATTCTCTGTAGCACCCAACAAAAAATCGGGGTTATGGCGCGCCCGGGGCGGAGAAGGTGCAGCATGATATTGACAGCCTCTGGGCGAGATGGTACAAAAGCACATCCCTGCTTGCAGGGACGGGTGGAGGAATGGCCGAGTGGTTTAAGGCGGCGGTCTTGAAAACCGTTGAGCGAAAGCTCCGTGGGTTCGAATCCTACTTCCTCCGCCATTTTTCCTATACCGCAGCCCACCAGGGCCGCGTGCTCAACACATGGTCGGAGAGATGACCGAGAGGCCGATGGTGCTCGCCTGCTAAGCGAGTGTGGTGTCAAAGCCACCGAGGGTTCGAATCCCTCTCTCTCCGCCAACCTTTTTTTATTCCCCTGCATATCATATACTAAGGTGTCCATACGCCGATTTCCGCGCTGGGTTATATGGTGTGGGATGTTGGGAACCACCACTCTTGCTATGCGTGCCATAGCTGAAAAGCATCTTGACAATCAGTTGATGTCAAAAATCAAGCATGGTGTCACAGGAACTTGTTCGTTAGCGAGATAAGAACTTTGATGTGGCTATTACAATAACCGCAAGCAGGACAACCCCAAAACAAAACTGATATTTCAAGACCTGACCCTCGCCCTTTGGGTATCGCTGTGAATGAGTGAGAATATTCGGCCGCAACGATCATGGTGCAGGCACCAAGAAGCGCACATCGGTGACCCTTGCCTTGAAAAACACAAAGTGTTCGTCCGTGCCGAACATGTTGCCTGCCTCTACATTGAATGGGATGCGAAAGCCCTGAACTTCGCGAAAATCCGACAGTTGTCCACCAAAAGGCTGAAGCCGATGCTTCTTTTCAGGATTCGCATCGCTCCACCGCATGAATTGCACCACCACCGGTCGCCCATCGGCATCTACTTTTAGGTCCACCGCCTGTGACAGATCGTTTTGAGTCACGGTTACGCGGGCTGTATTCTGATCCAGCGCTTCCCAAACAACGCCCGGCCCTGGGAGCAAGGCGGCTGGTGTCCAAAATACTGCCTCTGCGACATAACGACCATATGCAGCCCGTGCATGGTTTGTATCGCCACCCATGCGGGCAACCGGAATCAGTCCGAGAATTCGGAAGCGCGTCCAGCTACCAGTGTCAGAACCAGACACCGAAACAACTCCGGGCATCTTGACCTTCCAGACAAAACCCGCCGGTGCGGCCAGAATTTGCCTGGCATCCATCGGCTGATAGTTTGGATTGTCCCGAGTGCCCAGACTGAATTCACCACCCATGTCGATTTCCGCCACAGTCAACAACAGTGTGCCAGGCGTAATGGCAAAGTTGAAGAAACGCTGCGCCGGTTCAGGCAAATTGGCGACCATTTCAGGGTCATACACAGCAGGGCTTGTCGGCGGCGATGCTGCCAAGCGCGCCCACTCCATACGGTCGGCACGTTCATCCCACAGACGAAGTGCCACGAGCGCGAGTATGGATAATCCCAGTATTACCAAAATAAAATACACGAATTTCTTCCTCATAGGCAGCCCATCTTGAGTCATTCGCTTTTTCACCGGCAACGAATAAAACACTATGAAGGGGGGCGGGCCTATGTTTTCCTCTGGGGCTCCTATGGTCATGTCTTTGCATGGCTCTTATTTTAATTATGAGTCATGCAAAGACTTGCCCCGTCTCTTCTGACCCCCGTTTCTTCCGCATACTTTTCTTGACAAAAATCGTCTTCCTACCCTAAAAAATAGAACATGAATGTCACAACAAAAAAAGTCCGGTGGCTAAATAAAACAACTGCCTCTCAACACCTCAAACATTTTCTCGCTGCACTCATTCTTGTAAGCCTGGCCGCTGGCCTTAGAGTGTGGCCGCTGCAAGCCTTTGAGTCGGAACTTCCCTGGCTTACATTTTATCCCGTCGTGATTGCTGTTGCGCTCTACGGGGGATTATATGCCGGGTTGCTGGCAACCGCACTCGCCTGTCTATCGGTCACATTTCTATGGCCGCTGTTTGCTGGTCACCCTTTTATTGAGACCCGCTTTGACCTTCTGGAGATGGCCATTTTCGCCCTGATCTGCAGTTTTATCTCGTACCTCGCCGAAGCAGTACATTGCAGTCAAAAAGCGCTCAAGCGGGCCGAATCAGCGTCGAAGGCCAGTACCGAACGTGAGCAATTCATCAGATCCATCATTGAAGACATACCCAATATGATCGGCTATTGGGACAGGGATCTACGCTGCCGCTATGCTAACAACGCCTACCGTGAGTGGTTCGGGAAGTCGCCCGAGGAGATTGTCGGTATCACCTTTCGGGATCTAACGGGCGAGCGCCTGTTTTCCATGAATGAGCCCCACATTCGCCGAGTCCTGGCCGGCGAACCGCAGCGCTTTGAGCGGACGTTGAACAAAGCCAGCGGAGACGTGGGTCATATCATCGGGCACTATATTCCCAATTTCGATGCCGATGGTACGGTCAAAGGATTTGTGACCCAAGCCAGCGAGGTGACCATTCTCAAGGAAACCGAGGCGAAACTCGAACTGGCCGCATGCGTCTTTGAGAACACGCTCGATGGTGTCCTGATCACCGATGCCGATGGAATCATTCTGTCGGTCAACCCGGCTTTCACCGAGATAACCGGCTATGCAGCCGAGGAGGCCGTCGGACAGAACCCCCGCATTCTTCAATCAAACCGGCACGACCGGGCATTTTATGCCGCCATGTGGAAGCAGATAATAACCGAGGGCCGGTGGAATGGAGAGATCTGGAACCGTCGTAAAGACGGGGAGCTTTACCTGGAACGTATGACCATCAGCATGGTTCGCGACGCGGACGGCGAACCTGTCCGCTATGTATCGGTATTCAGCGACATTACTGCTCTTCGGCGCAAAGATGAACACATAAAGCACCTGGCTTTTCACGATGCCTTGACCGACTTGCCGAATCGGACTTTGCTGATGGAGCGGATAAACCAGAGAATTATCAATTCCGACCGTGAACCTTGCAATTTGGCGCTGCTGTTTCTCGACCTTGACGGATTCAAGCTCGTCAACGACCAGTATGGCCACAACGTCGGAGACGACCTCTTAAAAGAGGTCGCCAAAAGGCTGCAGGGGCTTGTGCGCAAGTCAGATATCGTGGCACGCTTGGGCGGCGACGAGTTCATAGTTGTTCTCAATAATCCGAAAGGAATAGAGGAAATTACGTCTATCGCCACCAGTGTCGTCAGCTCGATCAATGAGCCTATGAAGATTCTCGGTGAAGTGCTTCGCGTAGGAGCGTCCGTCGGCATTGCCATGTTCCCCGCCGACGCAAGTACATCCGTGGATTTGATCAAGAATGCCGACACGGCAATGTATGCCGCCAAAGACTCGGGCAGGAATCAGATTAGTTTTTACGCGCCTGAAAATGATTCTTGATTACCCATGATCTTCGGCCAAGCGCAAGAGGTCGCCACCAAACTCCTCGACATATCAAGATAAATATCCAAACAATAGCCCTTTTCAGGCCCTATATCCGCTTTTAGGCCATCAAAAACGGAATTATAGGTTCCGGGTTTTTCCCCGCAACAGAAGCTATTGTATCAATCTCCGCCAATCCTTAATCAAGGCAATCAGAAAATATTTTTTGTGGCTTCGACGAGTAAGGTGCCATATCAGTCCAGGGATATTATCTCTTTTTGCTCTAGGCATGAGTTATCATAGATGACCCCTATATTGACGTTTTTGGTATTAAAAACATCAATATAGCCCCTAAAGAGGCCTGCTTTTAAGGAAGATGACTCAGAATATTGAACACACCCTTTCCTTCTTGTTGTTAGGGGTGCCGTCTGGTAATGTTTGCCAACTTCACAATATTATTGATTTTAGTCTGACGACAAACAGGCCATGAACAAAAAACAACTCTCCGAAACCGACATTCGATCCAAATATATCACCCCGGCCCTTACTGCTGCGGGCTGGGATCTCCTGACTCAAATCAGGGAAGAGGTCGCCATCACCAGCGGCAGAATCCTTGTCCAGGGAACAAAGCACAAGCGTGGCCCAGCCAAATTCGCCGACTACATCCTCTCCCACAAACCCAATATCCCCATTGCCGTAATCGAGGCCA
>JAVLBA010000034.1:0-27275 GCA_031581485.1 Desulfurivibrionaceae bacterium
GTTGTCGACATTACGACAAATAGGTACAGCAAGAAGTGTACCATGTCGCAAAATCGCCCTTTTGAGACCTTTTTCAACAAAAAAACAGACCATTTTGTAGCCAGAAAGCCGCCTCCTTTTACTTTTTTGTACTATTTTCATTTTACAAAATGGCCAGCCAGAAGGCGCACCGCCTACGGCCCGACCCTCCTGACCGGCCACCAGCCCTTTGTTGAGGAGGGCCCCTTTTGCCCCGGCCCGTTGTCCTCCTGCCTCATCGCAGCTGGCCGCAAGCTTTGCCGGGATACGGTCAGAGCTCTGCAGGACAGATTCACGCAGATTACAGGGAAAGCACTCCTACCTTTCTGTCGCCTTTCTTCCAAAATGTCGGCAACACCACAAAAACGCGGCTGGCCCACCAGGGGCCCGGCGCCCGGCAAATACCCCCTCAACCCTTGCCACCATTGGCTACAACAAAAATGCACCACCTTGGCACGGCCCTTGAAGTACCTCTTGCTGTACCAAGGCAGCAAACGGGTCGTCCGCAAGCAGAGACAACCCCGGGAAAAAATACACGGCTGCGACAACAAAAGAAGTCAGCCGGCAAATTCTACTTCAAGGAGATGTAGTCATGAGAAAAATAGCTATCTACGGCAAAGGCGGCATCGGCAAATCCACCACCACCCAGAACACGGTGGCAGGCCTGGTTGAGTTGGGCAGAAAGATCATGGTGGTCGGTTGTGACCCCAAGGCGGATTCCACCCGTCTGCTGTTGGGCGGCCTGTCCCAGAAATCGGTTCTCGATACCCTGCGTGAAGAGGGCGAGGATGTCGAACTCGAGGATATCCGCAAAGAGGGGTACGGCGGCACCTGGTGTGTGGAGTCCGGCGGTCCTGAGCCAGGAGTTGGTTGCGCCGGTCGCGGTATCATTACCTCCATTAATATGCTGGAGTCCCTCGGCGCCTATGAGGAAAGCGAAGCCCTGGATTACGCCTTCTATGATGTCCTGGGCGACGTGGTCTGCGGCGGCTTTGCCATGCCCATCCGCGATGGCAAGGCGGAGGAGATCTACATCGTTGTCTCAGGGGAGATGATGGCCATGTACGCGGCCAACAACATCAGCAAGGGTATCGTCAAGTTTGCCGCCTCAGGCTCTGTCCGCCTGGGTGGCCTGATCTGCAACTCCCGCGCCGTGGACAATGAAGCGGAGATGATCGAAAAATTTGCCGCCAAACTGGGCACCAAAATGATCCATTTTATCCCCCGCCACAACGACGTCCAGCGGGCCGAGATTAACCGCAAGACCGTCATCGAATGGAAGCCGGAGGTCGAGCAGGCCGAAGTCTACCGTCAGCTTGCCCGGGCCATTGACGAAAACAAGGAGTTCGTTATCCCCACCCCCATGGAGATCGAGGTCCTTGAAGAGCTGCTCATGGAATATGGCCTGATGGAAGCGGCCTAGCAGGATGTTGAAAAACTACTGCGCTCAGCATTGCGGCGTCAGAGATCATCGAAAAATGCTCGCGTATATTTATACGCTCCTCTTTTTCAATAACCTCTTCCTTGCACTGCCTTCGCTCGCTACGTTTTTCAATCACCCTGAATCGCTAAAAATAACCAAAAAAATTGAATTCGGCAGGGCCTTCGCGCTGGGCCGACAAAGGTGGAGACACAGCTATGATGATTATGATTCGCTCAATTATTCGTCCTGAAAAAGCGGACGCGGTCCTGGCGGCCCTCATGGACGCCGGTTTTCCGGCCGTTACCAAATATGCCGTGGCCGGCCGAGGTAAGCAGCGCGGCATCAAAATAGGTGAGGTCACCTACGATGAGCTCCCCAAGGTCATGCTGCTGAGCGTGGTCAAGAGTGCCGACAAGGAGTTCGTCATTGAAACCGTGATGGATACGGCCCGCAGCAAAGGCAAAGGCGCCTTTGGTGACGGCAAGATCTTTATCAGCCCCGTGGAGGAGTCCTACACCATCAGTTCCGGGGTCAAGGAGAGCGCCGCCTCCGAGGAGGTGCCGGCATGAAAGAGGTGATCGCCGTTGTGCGGATCAACATGATGAACCAGACCAAGCAGGCCCTCACCGATTGCGGAGTGGATGCCTTCTTTGCCCACGAGGCCCACGGTCGCGGCAAGGGCTTTGTCAATCCCCAGGTAGTGGAGGGAGCTGCGCAAGGGTATGAAGAGGCCGCCTCTCTGCTGGGTGAAAAGGGCAAGCTCTACCCAAAACGGCTGCTCACCGCCGTGGTGGAAGACAGCCAAGTGGCCTGCGTCGTGGAAACAATTATCAATACAAATCAGACCGGCATGCCGGGAGACGGCAAGGTCTTTGTCGTGCCGCTAAGCGATGCGGTCCGGGTCAGGACTGGTGAGACGGGCGGCAAGTCCATTTCATGACGAATTTCATTGAATAACCACCATAAGAGGTGGCGAAGCAAAAAACGCCAAATGTAGATAGCGAACGAAGTGAGACTTCGAGGCGCACAATTTTTGAGAAATGAGGCGTACAAGCAGTACGCCGCAATGACGATGAAAGCTGTGCAACACAGCAGTTGGTGAATTTTCGCGATGCCCTCTCCCAAAGGAGAATAACTAACATGGCAACAGCAACAAAAACAAAGCTGGTGCAGTGGGATCCGGCCGAGGTCAAGGCGGAACTTCTGAGCAAGTATCCGCCCAAGGTGGCCCGCAAACGCGCCAAACAGATCATGATCAACGAGGCCCTGCAGAATGAGACCCCGTCACTCACCGCCAACGTGCGCACCATTCCGGGGATCATCACCATGCGCGGCTGTACCTACGCCGGCTGCAAGGGCGTTATCATGGGCCCGACCCGTGACATCGTCAATATTGTCCACGGCCCCATTGGCTGCAGCTTTTACGCCTGGTTGACCAGGCGCAACCAGACCGATGCCGGCCCGGACGGTGATAACTTCATGAATTACTGTTTTTCCACCGACATGCAGGAGCAGGACATCATCTTCGGCGGTGAGAAGAAGCTGGCCACGGCCATCCAGGAGGCCTACGACCTCTTTCACCCCAAATCAATCGCGGTCTTTGCCACCTGCCCGGTGGGCCTGATTGGAGATGATATCCATACCATCACCAAGAACATGAAGGAGAAGTTCGGCGACTGCAACGTCTACGCCTTTTCCTGCGAGGGCTACAAGGGGGTGAGCCAGTCCGCCGGCCATCATATCGCCAATAATCAGGTGTTCCGCCATCTTGTGGGCCAGAACGATGAGGTGAAACCAGGCAGATACAAGATCAACCTCCTCGGCGAGTACAACATCGGCGGCGACGGTTTCGAGATCGACCGGATCTTCAAGAAATGCGGCATTACCTGCATCTCCACCTTTTCCGGCAACTCCACCTATGACCAGTTCGCCTCCTCCCATACCGCGGACCTCAATGCCGTCATGTGCCACCGCTCCATTAACTATGTGGCCGACATGATGGAGACCAAATACGGCATTCCCTGGGTCAAGGTGAACTTCATCGGCGCCAAGGCCACGGCCAAGAGCCTGCGCAAGATTGCCGGTTATTTCGGCGAGCAGGAGCTCATCGACAAGGTGGAAGAGGTGATCAGCGAAGAGATGCCCGCGGTTGACGCATCCCTGGTTGATATCCTGCCCCGCACCAAAGAGAAGACCGCCATGATGTTTGTCGGCGGCTCCCGGGCCCATCATTACAAGGAGCTTTTTGACGAGCTGGGCATGAAGACCATCTCGGCCGGCTATGAGTTCGGTCATCAGGACGACTACGAAGGCCGCCAGGTGCTGCCCAACATCAAGCTCGATGCCGACAGCCGTAACATCGAGGAGCTTACCGTGGAAGCGGATGCCACCCGCTTTAAACCCCGCAAGAGCGCCAAGGAGCTGAAGGCCCTGGCCAAGGCCGGCTACACCTTCAAAAAGTATGACGGCCTGGCCATGGATATGGACAAGGGCACCCTCATTGTCGACGACCTCAACCAGTACGAGGCGGAAAAGCTGGTGGCACTGATGAAGCCGGATATCTTCTGCGCCGGCATCAAGGAGAAGTACTCCATCCAGAAACTGGGGGTGCCCATGAAGCAGCTGCACAGCTACGACTCCGGCGGCCCCTATGCCGGTTTCAAGGGCGCCATCAACTTCTACCAGGAGATTGACCGCCTGGTGAACTCCAGGGTCTGGAGCTACATGAAGGCCCCCTGGCAGAAGAACAGTCAGCTGACGGCATCCTATAACTGGGAGTAGTCCGGCTTCGCCAAAGTTAAACGTGAAGTGTGAAGTGTGAGGAGTAAGACGGAGAAAGTTGTTCTTTCTCTCCTCACTCCTCACGCCTCACCCCTCACTCAAAAAATAAGGATAGATCAATGTTACTACGACATACTCCAGCGGAAATCACCGAGCGCAAGGCCTTGACCATCAACCCGGCCAAGACCTGCCAGCCCATCGGTGCCATGTATGCGGCCATGGGCGTCCACGGCTGCCTGCCCCATAGTCACGGCTCCCAGGGCTGCTGCGCGTATCACCGCAGCGCCTTGACCAGGCATTACAAGGAGCCGGTCTCCGCCTCCACCAGCTCGTTTACCGAGGGCGCCTCGGTGTTCGGCGGCCAGGCCAACATGCTGCAGGCCATCAATAATATATTCACCGTCTATGCCCCTGAGGTGATTGCCATCCATACCACCTGCCTGTCCGAGACCATCGGCGATGATCTGCCCCAGATCAAGAAAAAGGCGGAGACCGAGGGTAAGACCCCCGAGGGCAAGCACGTCATCAGCTGCTCCACACCGAGCTACGCCGGGTCGCACGTCACCGGCTTTTCCAGCATGGTCAAGTCCATGGCCATGATGGCCGAACCCACCGGCAAGAAAAACGGCAAGGTCAACATCATCCCTGGCTGGGTGGAGCCTGCCGACATGGAGGAGATCAAGCGGCTCACCGCTATCATCGGGGTCAAGACCATCCTCTTCCCCGACACCTCCGGCGTCCTCAACGGCCCTTTAAACGGCGAGTACAAGATGTTTCCCGATGGCGGCACCACCGTGGCCGAGCTCAAGAGTTGCGGCGACTCCATGGGCACCCTGGCCCTGGGCGAATGGTGCTCGGCCGAGGCGGCCCGCAGCCTGGACAGCAACCACAAGGTGCCCTGTTCGGTGCTGGACATGCCCTTTGGCCTCATGGCCACCGATCGCTTCATCGATGCCCTGCGCACCATTGCCGGGGTACCCATCCCCGATGAGATCGGCCATGAGCGCGGCCAGCTGGTGGATATGATTTCCGACATGCACCAGTACCTGTACGGCAAAAAGGTTGCCCTGGTGGGGGACCCGGATCAGCTCATTGCCATGACCGACTTCCTGGTCTCCCTGGACATGAAACCGATCCACATTGTCACCGGCACCCCGGGCAAGAAGTTTGAAAAACGGATCAAGGAGATCACCAAGGATATGGGCTGCGCGGTCAACGTCAAGGCCAAGGGCGATATGTTCCTGCTCCATCAGTGGATCAAGAACGAGCCGGTGGACCTGCTGCTGGGCAATAGCTACTGCAAGTATATTGCCCGGGACGAGGATCTGCCCTACGTCCGCTGGGGCTTCCCCATCCTGGATCGCCAGGGCCATCAGTATTTCCCCACCGTGGGCTACAAGGGCGGCCTGCGGCTGCTGGAGAAGATCCTCGGCGTCTTGATGGATCGCCAGGACCGTGATGCCCCGGAAGAGAAATTCGAGCTGGTCATGTAGGAAGGCTGTGGAAGGGTGAGGAGAGAGGCGTCAGGCGTCAGGAAAATCAAACAATCCCTTGAACGAGAGCTTTTTGCTCCTCACCCATAACGCCTCACTCTTCACCGGCAAAATAAATGGGCTACACCATGCAAAACCAGTGCGCTCTTACGGCACAATAAAACACCTCGAAAATTGAGTTAAAAAGAGATGAACCAATGACCCTTATTCCCTTTCCCGACAAAAAAACAGGCTGCGGCAAGGCCCCGGTGTGGCTCACCCTGCCGGTGGCCCCCAACCCTGCGGCCCGCTCCTGTTTCAACGGGGATGAAAAACTCCCCCCGGCTATGCCCCTCTATGGGGCCATGACCTGGGTGGAAGACCTGCAGGCCCGGGGCATAGCTATCGCGGGGATGGAGATAAACGGCCCGGGCGATCCCCTGGCCAGCCTGCCCATGACCCTGGAAATCGTGGACCGGCTGCGCGACAAACACCCGGAATGTGCCTTGGGCATGACCACCCTGGGCCTGGGCCTTGCCGAGAGTGCCGAGCAGTTGAAACAGCACGGCGTCAGCAAGGTCACCCTGCTCATGGATGCCCTCAATCCCGAGGTGGTGGCCAAATTATATACCTGGATTCGGCCCGCTAAACGCAATATACCCCTGGCCCAGGCCGCTGTCACCCTGATCCAGGAACAGACCAAGGCTATCCAGGCCTGCCGCGCCGCCGGCCTGGAGGTGGTGGTCCAGACCAACGTCTACAGCCAGGTCAACGAAGGGGAGGTGGCGGAAATCGCCCGCCTGGCCGCCGGCCTTGGCGCCGCAGCCATGACCCTGCTGCCCGGCAAAGGCTGGTCAGAGAACGAAGAAAAGCTCCCCCTGCCCTGGCCCACACCTGAAAAAATGGCGCGCCTGAGCGCAGCGGCGGCGGCGCACATCCAGATTATTGAACCGTTGGCCGGGGAAAGTCTTGACCATATCACCGCTCAAGAGTCCTGCGGCACCATGGCCCTGCCCAAGGCCACGGCCGCCAGGCCCAACGTGGCGGCACTGAGCTCCAACGGCATGGATATTGATCTCCACCTGGGTCAGGCCATTAAGGCCCTCATTTACGGGCCCAGAGAAGACGGCCTGGCCTGCCTGCTTGAGGCCCGCGATCTGCCCGAGCCTGGCGGCGGCGCCAGCCGCTGGCAGAAGGTGGCCGAGGTCCTGGACGATTGCTTTGTCCTGCTGGCGGAAAGCGCCGGCCAGAAACCCCGCGACATTTTAGGCAACAGCGGTCTGCCCGTCATCCTTACTGATGACAATGTCGAAGGCACGGTTGATGTGCTCTTTGGCGGCGGTAAAAAGAGCACATGTACGAAATAGAAATCAGGATTGAATATTCAGTATTCAAAAATTATATGGAGAGAGAAAAATGGCCATCCCAACGAGACAAATCATCCTTTGCCAAAGCTTCCGCGTCGCCGGTGACAAGAAAGGCATCTGCCATAAACAGACGGACGGCTTCCTCCAATACATCGAAGAAGAGGTCCTTGACCGCGGTCTCGACTGTCTGATCACCGCCACTACCTGCTTGAAGCAATGTGACAGCGGCCCGATCATGGTGATCCAGCCCGAAAACTGGTGGTTTAAAGGAGTGGACAGCGAAGAGGCCATCGACGCCATCCTCGACGGCCTGGAAGAGGGCGAAGCTGCCGCCGACTACCTCATCGCCCCCTAAACCAAGAAACGCTTATCTGCATCTTGAGCAAATCAGAAGATTTATAAGGAGAAACCATGACGAATAGACCCCTGGGTGTGGTCAAGAATATCTTAGAAAATGACGGCATGGAGATCTCCTTTGCCTATGAGGACCTGATCTTTCTGGAGCATAACGGCTTTCTTCTCCAGTTTACCGATATTGACAACGTGATCCATGTTCACACCAACAAAGAGGCGGACGAGGCCGTGATTAACCGCGACCTCAGCCGGCTGCTCACCTCGGCCCACAACCATGACATGTCTTTCCTCAAGGGCAAGGTATACACCCTCTCCCAAGGGGCTGAGAAGAGCATCCGCCTTGAGTTTGACGAGGTCATCTGAGATGGGGCCCCTGGCCGCAGTGTGTGTCCGCCGGGCCCAAGCCGCTGATATGGATGCACTGGTGGACCTCCTGCATCTCCTCTTTACCCTTGAGGCGGACTTCGCCTTTGAGGCGACCCGCCAGCACCGCGGTCTGGCCATGATGCTGGCCGCAAATAATGCCGTTATCCTGATTGCCGAGGCCGAAAACCGGGTCATCGGCATGTGTTCGGGCCAGCTCACCATAGCCACGGCCGAGGGCGGCCCGGCCCTGCTGGTGGAGGATGTGGTGGTGAATGAGGCGTGGCAAGGCCAGGGTGTGGGGAGTCAGTTAATGCAGGCCCTGGGGAAATGGGCCCGATCCAGGAATATCGAACGTCTGCAGCTCCTGGCCGACCGCAATAATCAGGCAGCTCTGGAATTTTACAACAAACTCGGCTGGCAGACCACGGAGCTCATCTGTCTCCGCCAAAGACTGCCGCTTCAAACAACATAGAGGAAAGGGAATCATGACAGAAAAACAAAGAGCAGCGCCTGACAATCTGGTGGGGTTTGGTGATATACGACGCGATCCCATCGGCGGCTGGCAGGATTTTCTCAAGGAAGGCGGCCAGTTTTTGGCCACGGCCGTCAATGGCCATGCAAAACGGCAGGAGGTCTTTACCAGCGAGATCCTCTACAATCTGGTGGGCATGGCCATTGAAAAACTGGTCATGGCCCTGCTCATGCAGAGCGGCAACCTCCCCTATAACCACACCATGCATGACCTGGTGGAGTCCATGGAGGAATTTTTGCCCGGTGATCTGGCCAACCTTGGCGAAGAGCTCAAGGCCCTGGATGGCTTCCAGGAGATCTGCGATATTGCCAGCTATAACATTACCCCTCCCACCATGGCCGAGATTGCCGGCATGCTGGAACTCGCCAAAGAGGTGCAGACCCTTACCCTGCACAAAATTGATGGCCTCGCAAAAAGTATGGTACGGCCATCGGCACAGTGCTTATCCTGTTGATTTACCGTTGGCAACGTTAGCTGCCGGCGACTTTTTACGGGATCATTAAAATTGCCCATTAATCATTTTTATTTATAGGAGAGAAACCATGGCTAAGAAAGATGTAGAAGACCTGCTGGTGGCCGGCGGCGAGGACAAACATGTCCGCGCCAGATACGATGTGCCGGCCACCATGGAGGAGTTTGCCGAATTGGCCGCCTCTGACGGCTACAGCTTCACCGTCGAAGAACTTGCCGCTGTGCTCAAAGAGTCCGGTGATGTCTTTGAAAAAAACGGCAACCCCGCTAAACGCCAGATATGGTGGGTGTAGGAAGTCTGGCGATCGACAACATTAAAAAAAAGGCGGTGGCGTTGTACAACGCCACCGCCTTTTTTTTCGTCTTTGCTCAAACTCAACTTGTTGTTTGCAGGTAAGATACAATAAATCCGCCCCCATTTCAGCTAACTACAGATGCTTTTCAGATGTTATGATTTCCCCATTCAGCCCTGAACGAGCAGGGAGCCGGGAAAAGGAAAAGAATTGTAAACTGTCTGAGCATCCTCGAAGAGGTGCGAGTTTTTACAATTCCCTTTTCCCGGCGGAAGGCGAGTGGTGCCGAAGGCCAGGGCTGTTAGGGGTGCCCTTTTTCGGTTCATTTTTGGGCAAACAGCCAGCGAAGTGGGCGAAAAGGAACAAAACTCATAAACCTGAACAGTATTAATCATACTAACCTCCCCCTCCCCCACCTCCACAAAACAGAAGCACCCCTTCCTTTTTGTAACCTTTCCGACAATTCCTGCTCACTCTCCACACCAGGCCCCCCCGCAATCCCCATCATAACCTCCTGAAATAGCGCCCACACAGCACTATCTGTCAGCTCTGGCACAGCCATTGCTCTAGTAAAGAAACAGACCCCAACCAAGACAAGGTCCATGGAACCACCTTGAAAAATGAGGAACATAAAATGGAAGCAGCATTGGACGAAAGACAGGATCAGATCCACCGCACAGGCGAGAAGCCCTTCAATCTGGTGTGCAATAAAGACTCCCTGGCCGGGGCGGTGAGCCAGCGGGCCTGCGTGTTCTGCGGCTCGCGGGTGGTGCTCTACCCCATTGCCGACGCCCTGCACCTGGTGCACGGCCCCATCGGCTGCGCGGTCTACACCTGGGATATCCGGGGCGCCCTCTCCTCCGGCCCGGAGCTGCACCGCCTCTCCTTTTCCACCGACCTGCAGGAGCTGGATGTCATCTTCGGCGGCGAAAAAAAGCTCTACGCGGCCCTTAGAGAACTCATCCAGCGCCACAGCCCCAAGGCGGCCTTTGTCTATTCCACCTGTATTGTCGGCATCATCGGCGATGACATGGAGGCAATCTGCAAAAGGGTGGAGGCGGAAACAGCCATCCCGGTGATCCCGGTGAAATCGGAAGGCTTCATGGGTAATAAGCGGGCCGGCTATACGGCCGCCTGTAACGCCATGGCCAGGCTGATCGGCACCGGCGACACCAGGGGCATCTCACCCCACTCCATCAATATCCTGGGCGACTTCAATCTGGCCGGGGAGATCTGGATGATCCGGGACTACTTTCAGAAGATCGGGGTCGAGGTGGTGGCCAATATCACCGGCGACGGCCGCGTTGCCGATCTGCAGCGGGCCCACGGCGCCGCCTTGAACGTCGTGCAATGTTCCGGCTCCACCATGGACCTGGCCCAGCTGATGGAGGCGGACTACGGCGTGCCTTCGATCCGGGTCTCCTATTTCGGAGTAGAAGACATGGCCCAGGCCCTCTATGACGTGGCGGCCCATTTTGACGACGCCGAGATCCTGAGGCGCACCCGGGAGCTGGTCAAGGGGGAGCTGGAGGTGCTGCTGCCCAAGCTGGAATTCTACAAAAAGGCGCTCACCGGCAAGAAGGCCGCCATCTATGTGGGGGGCTCGTTTAAGGCCTTTTCCCTAGTCAAGGCCTTTCGGCTGCTGGGCATGGATGTGGTGATGGTGGGCTCCCAGACCGGCACGGAACAGGAGTACCGGGAACTGGCCGAGATCACCGACCCCGGCACCATCATCGTCGACGACACCAACCCCCTGGAGCTCACCAGCTTTCTGGAAGAGAAGGAGGTGGACATCCTGGTGGGCGGCGTCAAGGAGAGGCCCATCGCCTATAAGCTGGGGGTGGGTTTCTGCGACCACAACCATGAGCGCAAGGAGGCCCTGGCCGGCTTCAGCGGCATGCTCAACTTCAGCGAGGAGGTCTACTCCTCGGTGATGAGCCCGGTCTGGCGCTTCACCGCACGTTTTCAGAGGGGAGAAACAACATGACCAAGAATCCCAAACCAAACTATATCTCCACCACCAACGCCTGCAAACTCTGCACACCCTTGGGCGCCTGCCTGGCCTTTAAGGGCATCGAGGGGGCAGTCCCCTATCTGCACGGCTCCCAGGGCTGCGCCACCTATATGCGGCGCTATATCATCAGCCATTTCAACGAGCCCATTGATATTGCCTCGTCGTCGCTCTCTGAAAAACATGCGGTCTATGGCGGCGGCCCCAACCTCAAAATGGGGCTGCTGAACGTCACCCGGAAATATGCGCCGAAGCTGATCGGCATTGCCACCACCTGCCTCACCGAGACCATCGGCGATGATGTCCGCCTCTTCCTCCACGAGTACGAGCGCGAGGTGGAGGGCGACAAGCCGCTCATGGTGCGGGTTGCCACCCCCAGCTATAACGGCACCCACATGGAGGGCTTTCATAATACCGTGGCCGCCGTGGTGGAGAGCCTGGCCACCAAAGATGCGGCCCGGGCCGCAAGCGCCGGCACCATCAACATCCTGCCCGGCTTCGTGTCGCCGGCCGACATCCGCTATCTCAAAGAAATTATCAGTGATTTTGACCTGCAGGCCACCATCCTCCCCGACCTCTCCGAGACCATGGACGGCCCGGCCGCCCAGACCTACGCAAAGATCCAGCCCGGCGGCACCCCCATCACGGCCATCAAGGCCATGGCAGACAGCAAGGCCACCCTGGAGTTTGGCCACACCATGGCGGCAGAGAGCGCCGGCGTCATCTTAGAGGTGAGGTTTCAGGTGGCCAATAAGCGCCTGGCCCTGCCCATGGGCATCACGGCCAGCGATCGCTTCTTGGCGACACTCTCCGAGATCAGCGGCCAGGCCGTCCCGGCAAAACATGCCCTGGAGCGGGGCCGCCTGGTGGACAGCTATGTGGACGGCCATAAATACATCTACGGCAAGCGGGCCATTGTCTACGGCGAGGAGGATCTGGTGGTGGGCCTTACCGCCTTTCTGGCCGAGATCGGGGTGATGCCTGTGCTCTGCGCCTCGGGCGGCAGAAGCGGCAAGCTGGCCCGGCAGATCGCCTTGGCCACCGGTAATCTGCTGCCCGAGCAGCCCCAGGTCTTTGAGGGCATGGATTTCTTTGAGATCAGCGAGATGGCCGAGGAGCTGGGACCGGACCTGCTGGTGGGCCATTCCAAGGGCTATCCCCTGGCCCGCAAGCTGGAGATCCCCTTGATCCGGGTGGGCTTCCCCATCCACGACAGGATGGGCGGCCAGCGCCTTCTGCATCTAGGCTATCGGGGGGCCCAGAGCCTCTTTGACCAGGTGGTCAACGCGGTCATCGCCAAGAAGCAGAGCGATTCGCCGGTGGGCTATGCCTATATGTGAGAAAAGCAGAATTTGAGAATTCAGAATTCAGAAATAAGAAGAATAACGACCTTTGGAGCGCACCATGAAGACCATAAATACCCAGCTTGATCTCAGCCGCCATCCCTGCTTTAACCCCAAGGTGCAGGGCCAGTTCGGCCGGGTGCACCTGCCGGTGGCCCCCAAATGCAATATCAAGTGCAATTACTGCAACCGCAAGTATGACTGCGTCAACGAATCGCGGCCCGGGGTGACCTCCACCATCCTCTCTCCGGAGCAGGCCCTGGTCTATATGGAGAAGGTCCTCCTGGCCGAACCGCGCATCACCGTGGCCGGTATTGCCGGGCCGGGGGATCCTTTTGCCAATGCCGACGAGACCCTGGCCACCATGCAGCTCCTGCGCCGCCGCTATCCGCAGCTCATCCTCTGCCTCTCCAGCAACGGCTTGGGCCTGGCCCCCCATGTGGACGAGGTGGCCGATATCGGCGTCTCCCATGTGACGGTGACGGTGAACGGCATCGATCCCCGCGTCACCAGAAAGATCTACTCCTTTGTCCGGGACGGCAATATCCTCTACCGCGACATCCAGGGGGCCGAGCTGCTGCTGGCCCGGCAGCTCAAAGCCATTGAGAAGCTGAAAAGCCGCGGCGTCACGGTGAAAGTCAACTTCATCACCATCCCCGGCGTCAACGACCATCATGCCGAAGAGACGGCCGGCGCCATGGCAGCCATGGGCGTGGACCTCTTCAACTGCATGGCCATTCTGCCCAGTGCCGACACCCCCTTTGCCGACCTGGGCGAACCGGACAAGCCCACCATGAATAGTCTGCGCAATACATGTGAAAAACACCTGCCCCAGATGCGCCATTGCAAGCGCTGTCGGGCCGATGCCGTGGGCCTCTTGGGCAAGGACCGCTCCGGCGAGATGGCCGGCTGCCTGAGCGCCTGCGCCGCCCTGCCGCCCCCAGCCGGCACGCCGCGACCCTATGTGGCGGTCTCCAGCCTGGAGGGCATGCTGGTCAACCAGCACCTGGGCGAGACCACTAAATTCTTCATCTACGGCCGGAAGGGTGACGGCTACAGGCTCATCGAGGAACGACCCGCCCCCCTGCCCGGCGGCGGCATCGGCCGCTGGCAGGCCCTGACCAGGCTGCTCCACGACTGCCGGGCCGTGCTGGTGAGTGACATGGGCGACTCGCCCCGCCAGATCTTTCAGGAGGCCGGCATCCAGCCGGTAACCATGTCCGGCTTTATCGAGGCGGGTCTGCAGGCGATTTACACCGGTGAGGGGCTCAATTCTCTAAAGAGAAGGGCCAAGAAGAGCTGCAGCCAAGGCGGCTGCCAGGGCGCCGGCAGCGGCTGCGGCTGAGGTGGCAGAAAAAGAACTGTTACAGAGAACCACCCATACAAAATCATGGCGGGCCGGAGATCCCCTGGTCAATATAGCTGATCCGGCCCTGCTGCCGGAGCCTGCTGGTAATGGCATAAATTTTGGCGGGCGGGAAACCGGTTGCTGCCGCCAGCATGGCCACGGTGGCGCCGGTGGCGGTTTTGCAGATAATCTCTTCCACCAGGACGGTGGCGGTGCGGCCTGTTTTCGCCGCGGCGCTGGCATCAGCGCCTGGGCATGAGGCGCTCTTTTCCCCCTGGGTGGAGCGCTTGGCCGCCTGGGGCCGGGC
Organism: Desulfurivibrionaceae bacterium; assembly: GCA_031581485.1. Lineage (GTDB taxonomy): Bacteria > Desulfobacterota > Desulfobulbia > Desulfobulbales > SURF-16 > BM506. The sequence goes on from JAVLBA010000034.1 coordinate 14,087, forward strand.
AGCGCCGCTGAAATCAGGCGCCACATCCATGTCAATGCCAAAGAGACCGGAGAGGTCGGCATCATCGAGCACCCTGGCGCTCTTGCCGGCCGCTCTGGCCAACAGCGCGCCTCTCTTGTCCTTGACGGCCTCTGCTACCAGCTCCGCGGTATCGGCCTGCCGCAGGGCGAAAAACAGCAGCGGATCTTCATCAAGCCGGGCCCCGATGCCGTAGAGGGTGGCCGCCACGTGCTTGCACATCGAGGCCCAGTCCGGGCAGGAGCAGTCAAAGGTGATCTCCTGCGGGGTCGGGAACAGTCCCTTGCCTTCGGCCAGGAAAATCTCAGCCAGCGCCTTGGGGAATTTGCCGGCCAGCAGATCCGGCAAGGAGCGCAGCTCAGCCTGGCATTGTTTTCTGATCCGCTTCCAGTTGGCCTTTTCCACCGGAGCAATGCAGATAACCACCTCATAGGGTTTGGCCCTGGTGCCCTGGACCAAGGCGGTCACCCGGCCGCCCTGGATTTTGAGGTCCAGGACAGCGCCGTGGCGCACATAGTTCTTGCCCCGGCCGATGCGGTTGCTGTAATCGGCATAGCGCTCCAGGTTTTTGTTCCACGACTTGCCCCACCAGGTGCGGGCCAGAGTATTGCCTGTAATGACGACCGGCGCGATGCCCGGCCTTTTTTTTCTGAGCTGCGCACGTTTTTTTGCCGCCTTGGCCTTTTTCTCGGCCACCGTGACATATTTTGGAAATCCCCGGTAACTCATGCCCATTATTCCTTATATTTTCAGGGTTAACAGTTCGAACAGTTCTTCATTACTCATCTCGGTGAGCCATTTTTCACCGGAGGCGGCAACCACCTCATCGGAGAGTTTTGACTTCGCGGTCAGCATCAGGTCAATTTTTTCTTCAATGGTGCCCCTGGTGAGGAACTTGTGGACCATGACGTTTTTCTGCTGGCCGATTCGGAAGGCCCGGTCAGTGGCCTGGTTCTCCACTGCCGGGTTCCACCAGCGGTCGAAATGGATGACATGGCTGGCCGCCGTCAGATTGAGCCCGACCCCACCCGCCTTGAGGGACAGTACAAAAAAAGGCACATACTCGCGACCTTGAAATGTTTCAACCAGCTCTTTTCGCTTGCCCACCGGCACGCTGCCGTGCAGGACCAGGCCTTCGCGGTTGAAAATAGTGGCCAGAAACCTGGAAAGCGGCCCGGTCATTTCCTTGAACTGGGTAAAGATCAGCACCCGCTCCCGCTTTTCATGGATGGTCTCACAGATTTCCCGCAGCCGCTGGAACTTGCCGCTCTCCTTCTCGTCGAAATGGTCCAGGCCCAGGTACTGCGACGGGTGATTGCAGAGCTGCTTGAATTTGATGAGCGCCGACAGGATGAGCCCTTTGCGCTGGATGCCTTCCGTCTGTTCCAGGGCCTCCCGGATGCCGGCCACGACCTCGCCGTAGAGAACGGTCTGTTTCTTGCTCATGGCGGCCCAGGTTTTGGCCTCCACCTTGTCCGGCAGGTCGGAGATGATCGACTTGTCGGTCTTCAGACGCCGGAGAATAAACGGGCTGACCACCCGGCGCAGCCCGGCGTAGCCATCGGGATGGTTGGCAAGCCGTTTGGTCAAATCCCCGAACTCTTTGGAGTTGCCCAAGAGCCCGGGGTTAATGAAATCAAACAGGCTCCAGAGATCGGAGAGCCGGTTTTCCACCGGGGTGCCGGTCATGATGATCCGGTTGGCGGCGGCAAGACTCTTCACCGCTCTGGTCTGCCTGGTACCGGGATTTTTGATGGCCTGGGCCTCATCGAGGATGACATAGTTCCAGGTATACTCCTGGAGCCACGCATACCTCTGCGCCAAGGCATAGGTGGTGATGACCAGGTCCAGAGCGTCCAGCTTTGCGGCCGGAAGCGCCGGAACCTTTGCCGGTCGATGGCAAGCGGGGTGGGCGACAAAAATGGAGAGCTTGGGGGCAAAGTTCTCAATTTCGGCGGACCAGTTGGCCAGCAGTGAAGCGGGAATAACCAGAAGGGAAGCAGGCGTCTTTTTGGCTTTCTTTGCTTCCCTTTTGAGCGCGTCGAGAAAGGCCAGAACCTGCACGGTTTTGCCAAGGCCCATGTCATCGGCGAGACAGGCGCCGAGTCTCATTTTGTGCAGATAAAAAAGCCAGTTGAGGCCATCCTGCTGATAATGGCGCAATCGGGCCGCAAAGCCCCGGCTGGTTTTGACCCTGGCCATGGACTCGGGCCGCTGCAGTTGCCCAAAAACCGTTTGCAGCCATTCACCGTGGGAGACATCGGCAATATCGGCAGCCGCCTCGCCCAGCAGATTCTGCGGATTCACGGAGAGGCGCAGGGCACCAAGAAGCGTCATGCCCTCCTCGGCATTCAGCGCTGAGGCCTTGGCAAAGGCCTCCAGGGTCTGCCGCAGCTTTTCCGGATCCACAGCCACCCATTTATTTTTCAGAAAGGCCAGCCCCTCGGACTCGCGCAACAGCCGGTGGGCCTCTTCCTCCGATATTTCCGTGTCCCCGATCAGCAGCCGGGGCGAGAAATCAAGCAGGGCGCCCATGCCGACCATGGACGGGGGCTTTTCGCCGATCCGGACCTGCATGGTGAGGGCAGCGCTCTTTTTCTTCCACCAGTTGGGGATTCGGCAGAGAATGCCTGCCTCTTCGTAGATCGGGATCTCCTGCAAAAAAACAAAGGCCTCTTGAGACGACCAGGCCAGGGGATAAAACAGCTCGCCGCTGTCGCGCAGGGCAGCCACCAATTCACTCTTTTGGGCCGCTTCATCAACGGTGACCAGCAGTTTCAGCAGCTTCTCGTTGTCGTCTTTGTACTCCTCCAAGGCATATTTCAAAGGCAGGTGCCTGGATTCCCCCTCTGCGTTCAACCGGGTGGAATAGGTGGCGAGAAAGGCAAACGGCGACGCATGATCCTTGTTCTCCACCAGATGGAAATAAATCCGGCCGGCAAGATGGAGATCGGGGCTGTACTCCGTGAAAAAGTCGGCGACCGAGCCCGTATGGGTATCAATCTTCCGGTAAAATGTCTCATGGAGCGCTTCCCACAATTTGGTGAGGGTCGCTACGGTCAGATATTCGTCGCCTTGCATCAGGGGCGCCGATTCCAGCAGTTGGCCGCATTCCTCCTCAGCAAGGGGGATGACGGCATGGGCGCCCAGCTCCTCCAAACCGGGGGTGCGTTTGAGCTTTTGGATGAAAAGGCTGGAATATGTGCGCCAGAAGGCCAGGGAGGGGGACAGGGGGCTGCCCTTGGCACAGAACCCGAGAAAAAAGAGCCATTCCTCCGGTTCGTCGACATACCGACCATAAATTTTATGCTGCAACGACAGGCTGCGCGGCATGGGGGCGCCGACCACAGGCTGCGCCCACTCAAGTTGGATGGAACCATCCGGCATCAATACAGCGGCAAGCTCGGTCTTACTGGTCTTACTCATAGATCTCTCTCTTTCGTCAAAGGGGTGGCCCATGCACCTTACCGCACTGTCCGAACAATGGATACACCTCTCACTTCAGGCCCTATCAACCCCTTGAAAAAAGGAAGCGGCAACCGCCGTGTTTTTTCAACATGCTTCTAATCTCCGGACAGCGTGCACTTGCCCTCATGGGGGACGGCAATCTCCTGGCGGATAAAGCCAAAGGCCTTATGGTCAAAGCGGATGACAAAGCCACCCGGCGACTGCCCCCATTTGCCGTTGCCGTAGTTTTCAGAGTAGGCATCGCATTGCACGCCAAGATAGAGGAGCAGTTTTGTTTTTTCCATATCCGTCCCGGCAGCATTTTTCGGAAAATACTTTTCATGCTCTGATGTCAAAACAGCGCCATGTTTGTTGTATGCCGCGCTATACCTGTCGCCATCGGCAGAATAAAAAGACGCGGCAACGCTGGGGCCGGGCGCCAGACAGAGAAAAAAGACCACTAAAGATAGAAGTTTGTTCATGGAACCCTCCTCGGAATTTGATTACCCGTCACGCTCTATATGCTGCACAGACACAGGCACAGTAAACCTTTATAGGTTTATCGCGGACGTTAAACTCGAATCAAATCTGTATGTGATTGGAGCTGGCTGGGGACAGGAGTACATTGTAGTTTTCCATCACTGACATCACCCCCAGCAAGTAAATGCCAGGTAGCCGGGCAAACATAAACACGTTTTTTAACGAGGAATCATCTTTCAGGTCAAGAGGCAAAATTGCCTCCAGCACAATTTCTCCAAGCTTTCGCTCGTTGCCCGGAAAGAGTTGTGGCGTGGAAATCTCAACAGCCCAAACCATTTCTGACAATTCCGGGGCCAACGATTCACACACCTCATGATTTTCGCTATTTCCCTCCCAAGCACCTACTTCTCGAAGATGTTCGCAATGCGCTTGTGATCTGGAAACAGAATCACCCGCTTGACAATATGTCACTCGGACCGGGATGTTTCTGACTTGCCCGATAAAGTATAGCTGTCCCGCAAGTGCAACGCGAGGACCGAACTCTTGGTAGAATTGCCAGTCGGGAACGGATACCGGACTTTAAGGAGGGATTTTTGTAGAATTTTACTCTTTCTCAAGAGGAGAGGCTTCACCTGGTTCACCTAAAGGTAGAGAATTGTTAGCGCAATTTTTATAATTCGAGCACCTTAGACCCACGCACAACCCTCAGAATATATGTGGAATTATTGTCTATTTTGTAAATGGCTCGATACTTTTTATGGATCAAGTGCCTATAGCTGGTGCCATAAAATATATTTTCTGGAATGTAGGGACAGCGTTCTGGCGATGTGTCCAGGCTATATAATTTCTCTTCCAGCCCCAGTATGAATTTTTTGGCATTATTGAGATTGTTGGAGGCAATGTAGAAGAAGATATGTTCGAGGTCGTTTTGGGCATTTCGGGTGAGGTGGATTTTAAATTTCTTTGGCACGTTTGAACTCCTGAAAGAAATCTTTTGCCTCGGTGTAGCGACCTTCTTTTATGTCCTCCTCGGCTGGGGCTAGCAGTTTAAGTAAGTTGAATGCATTTGTTATTTTTTCGAATTCTTTTGCGTCAATAAGTACAGCTTCTGCTTTGCCGTTAACGGTTAGTACGACTGGACGCTTGGTCTTGTGGATTTGCTCAAGAACCGCGTTAGTGTTTCGTTTAAGGTCAGTAATTGACCGAATATCTTCAGTTATGCTAATAGCCATAAAGAACCTCCTTTTCGCCTTTTATTTGATGCTTTATTTTATGCGAATATGATGCGTACAGCAAGAGATTATTTAGGCGCTAACGCCAAAACTCCGGGGCCAGCCAGGGACCAAGCTGGATGAACCGCACTAATTCTGGTCCGCTGGCGCCTGGTGATCCGTGCGCTGCTTTACCCGCTTGATTTCTTTTACTGGCGGATGAACAAAACTCGCGGCTACCAGGGAATAGTGGGGTCAGGAAATAGCGGTTGCACCATTGACAATCAGCTGGTGTCAATAATCAAGAATCAAGAAGGGTGTCCCCAGAACCATGAGGACTCCGACAATTAAAACAATAGGCCATCCCTTCTCGATTCTTACCTCCGCAAAGTACCTGAAAAATATATTTGACACGGGGAGCCAAACCCCATACTGTATCTAAATAATAATCATTATTAATTAGATCCTTATGAAAAACCCCTCAGAACAAACCCTTACTGCCAGGATGAAGGAATTTGAACACGCCTGCCGCAAGGATGATCTCAAAGTCACCCACCAGCGCCTTGAAATTTACCGGGAACTGGCCAGGGCCAAAGACCACCCTTCTGCAGAAATGCTTTACAAAAGAATTATCAAGAGGTTGCCTACCATCTCTCTTGATACAGTCTATCGCACCTTGGCCACCTGTGAAAAACATGGCCTGATTACCAGAGTGCACACCATTGAAAGCCACGCCCGCTTCGAGGCGGAAATGACCAGTCACCACCATGCCATATGCCGGAAATGTGGGGCCATCACAGATTTCACCTGGGATGCCCTGGATAACCTTGCCCTGCCCGAGGAGTTAAAGGGCTGGGGCAAAGTCCGCAAAAGAAGCGCCTCACTTGAGGGCCTCTGTAAACCCTGCAGCGACAAGAGGTAATTCTAACCTTTTTTTTTGCCCAGATAACAAGAATATTTATTATTAACGAGCTGATAGCGACAAGTAACACTTCCAATGCTTGTCCGACTTATTGTAAAATGAGCGGACCCCAACCTATCCAGCCAAAGGAGAAGCAAATGAGTGAAAACAGCAAGTGCCCGGTGACGGGCAGAACAAGCAAACAAGTGGCAGGCAGCGGCACATCGAACCGTGACTGGTGGCCAAAAAAGTTGAATCTTAATATTTTGCACCAGCACTCCAACAAGTCCAACCCCATGGGCGAGGATTTCAATTACGCTGAAGAATTCAAGAAACTTGACCTTGCTGCCGTAAAGAAGGACCTCTACGAGCTGATGACCGACTCCCAGGAGTGGTGGCCGGCTGACTGGGGTCATTACGGAGGACTCTTTATCCGCATGGCGTGGCACAGTGCAGGAACATACCGCATGGGCGATGGCCGTGGCGGCGCCGGCTCCGGCAATCAACGTTTAGCGCCTCTCAACAGCTGGCCGGACAACATCAATCTCGACAAGGCCCGCCGTCTGCTCTGGCCGATCAAGCAGAAATATGGCAGCAAAATATCCTGGGCCGACCTGATGGTCCTCACCGGCAACTGTGCGTTAGAGTCAATGGGTTTCAAGACCTTCGGTTTCGCGGGCGGGCGTGAGGACATCTGGGAGCCGGAGCAGGACATCTACTGGGGCAGTGAGGATACCTGGCTCGGCGACCAGCGCTACTCCGGTGATCGGGATCTCGAAAATCCGCTGGCCGCCGTACAGATGGGCCTGATCTATGTAAACCCGGAAGGGCCCAATGGCAATCCGGACCCTGTCGCCTCCGGCAAGGACGTACGCGACACCTTTGCACGCATGGCCATGAACGATGATGAAACCGTGGCCCTGGTGGCCGGCGGCCACACCTTCGGCAAATGCCATGGCGCCGGCGACACGTCACATGTCGGCCCGGAGCCTGAAGCCGCCCCCATCGAAGAGCAGGGCCTTGGCTGGAAGAGCAGCTTCGGCAGCGGCAAGGGCGGTGATACGATTAGCAGTGGCATTGAGGGCGCCTGGAAGCCGAATCCCACCACATGGGATATGGGCTATCTAAAAATGCTGTTCAAGTACGAGTGGGAATTGGTCAAGAGCCCGGCCGGCGCCAATCAGTGGCTGGCCAAGGATGTCGACGACGAGGACATGGTGGTTGACGCGGCCGACCCGTCCAAAAAGCACCGGCCGATGATGACCACAGCGGACCTCTCGCTGCGCTATGATCCGATCTACGCGCCCATTGCGCGACGCTACCAGCAGAACCCCGAGGAGTTCGCCGATGCCTTTGCCCGGGCCTGGTTCAAGCTGACCCATCGCGACATGGGACCCCGTTCGCGCTATATCGGCCCAGAGGTTCCGGCTGAGGAGCTCATCTGGCAAGACCCTGTGCCCGCAGTCGATCATGAGCTGATTGACGCCCAGGACATTGCCAACCTTAAGGGCAAGATCCTGGCCTCGGGCCTGTCTGTCTCCCTCCTGGCCTCCACCGCCTGGGCATCGGCATCCACCTTCCGGGGCTCCGACATGCGAGGCGGTGCGAACGGGGCACGGATCCGACTTGCACCGCAAAAGGATTGGCAGGTCAACCAGCCTCAGCAACTTGCCACTGTGCTCCAGACCTTTGAGGACATTCAAAAGGAATTTAACAATAATCAGGCCGACGGCAAGAAAGTGTCCCTTGCCGACCTTATTGTCCTGGGCGGCTGCGCTGGTATCGAGCAGGCGGCAAAGAACGGTGGTCACAAGGTGACCGTGCCCTTCAGGCCGGGACGCACAGACGCCTCCCAGGAGCAAACCGACGTGGAAGCATTTGCCGTGCTCGAGCCCGCTGCAGACGGGTTCCGCAACTACCAGAAAACCAGATATGCGGTGTCGGCAGAGGAGATGCTGCTTGATCGGGCCCAATTGCTGACCCTGACTGCGCCTGAGATGACGGTTCTGATCGGCGGCATGCGTGTCTTGAATGCCAACTACGACCAAGCCCCGCACGGCGTCTTCACCAAGCGTCCGGAAACACTCACCAATGACTTCTTCGTCAATCTCCTCGACATGGGCACGACATGGAAGGCAACCTCGGAAGACAACGAGATGTTCGAGGGACGTGATCGCAAGAGCGGCGAACTCAAGTGGAGCGCCACCCGTATCGACCTCATCTTCGGCTCGAACTCTGAACTTCGGGCCTTGGCAGAAGTCTACGGATGCGCGGACTCCCAGGAGAAGTTCCTGCACGACTTTGCAGGGGCATGGGACAAAGTAATGAACCTTGACCGTTTTGACCTCGCCTGATCGTGGCTAAACGTCTTTGAGGATTGCTGACTCAGTCCGCAAATCAGTGAACCACCGGTTCTAGCGGGCGGACACAAGCCGTTCGCTGGAACCGTCCCCTAAGAACCACATCAACGATGCGTAAATCGCTACCAATTCCCTAAGTGCAGGTTGAGATTATATTGTCACCCGATAGAATATTTCAGGACTTGAATCTCTACTCATCTTAAAAGAGTAACGCTGTCAGATTTGGCGCACTTAAATTTTTAAATTGTCAGATCGGCTGCACATTTTTACACTTTCCATCTAGAAATAGTGCTCTTCACAAACAGCGCAAAATCGCCCAACAAGATCTCTTTTACAACCAATTTTATATCAACGTTCAACAGGAAGGGAAAAGACATGGCATCAATAAAAGGAACACAGACCGAAAAGAACATCCTCACCGCCTTTGCCGGCGAATCTCAGGCCCGTAACCGCTACACCTATTTCGCCTCCAAGGCCAAAAAGGAAGGTTATGTGCAAATTTCCGAGATCTTCACCGAAACTGCCGACCAGGAAAAAGAACACGCTAAGCGCCTTTTCAAGCTTCTTGAAGGTGGTGAGGTTGAAATCTCCGGCACCTTTCCGGCCGGCGTCATCGGCACCACCACCGAGAATCTGGCCGAGGCTGCTGCCGGTGAGAATCACGAGCACATGGTAATGTATCCTGACTTTGCCAAAACAGCGCGCGCCGAAGGTCTTGATGATATCGCCGCCATCTTCATGGCCATTGCCGTGGCCGAGAAGCAACATGAGAAACGTTATGTGGAGCTCAAGGCCAACATCGAGGCCGGCCGCGTCTTCAAGCGGAACGAAAGAAAAACCTGGCGCTGCCGCAACTGTGGCTACCTCCACGAGGGTGATGGCGCCCCTGACGTCTGCCCGGCCTGCGATCATGCCATCGACCATTTTGAGCTGCTGGCTGAAAACTGGTAAGTCCGACCACGCACATTTGGCCAATAATCGAGGAGGGTGAAGGGGGTTGCTCAAACCCGCTTCACCCCTCTCACAGAACCCGACATACGGGCCTCCACGAGTTCCGGGAAGGACGGTCACGCCTGAAAGCGTGGGGTGCTGGAGGGTGCTGTCTGGTGGGGCATCCGGAGTATTACGGGCGCCTTGGTTTTGAGAAGGCGCCAGGGCTTGTCTGTGAGGGAGTTTCCCGGGAGGTCTTTTTTGCCCTTTCATTTGCCGGGCGCTTCCCGCAAGATAATATCCTGTTCCATGCAGGATTCAAGGCAAATGGCCGACAAGGCCCTGGAACGCACGGCTGATCGCCGCCGATGACTTTTGCGACGTGACCATCCAAAAAACTGACTCTCTGATGCCCGAAAGAGATCTCGGATTACCGGTTCCGCCGGGCCTGGAGGACGATATGTCTGGCCAGGTTGGAGAAGACCAGGTGATGGAGAGGCAAGACGCTGTACCAGTAAAGCCTGCCCCAGAGGCCATTGGGCAGGAAATGAGCGGTCTGGACCAGTTTATCCGGCTGGATATCGAACTCCAGCCAGGCCTTGCCAGGCACCTTCATCTGGGCGAGGAGCAGTAATCGTTTGTTTTCCTTAAGATCGGCCACCTTCCAGAAATCGAGGGAATCACCGACCCGAAGTTTATCTTTGACCCGTCTGCCCCGATTGAGACCGTAGCCTCCCAGCAATTTATCGACCAGACCGCGGAACTGCCAGAGGAAATGATAGCGGAACCAGCCGTGCTCGCCCCCCAAGGTGCAGGCCGCGGTAAAGACCTCTGCCGGGGTCGCATCTCCCAGGGGATATTCCCGCCTGTCCCGGAGGACAGCCGCGGCCGGGTCGTCCCGGTCCTTGATGTCGCAGACCGCGCCGCCGCTGCTGTCGCACCAGCGGCTCAAGACCTGGTTTTCCTCCAGCTCTCCCATGGCCTGCTGGACGGCTTGCCGGTAGGAAACAGGTGCGATTTCCGGGAAATACCGCCGGGCGTGATCGTTTAAGGCCACGGTTTCCGATTTAAGTCCCTCTACCAGGGCGCCGGCAAGTTGATAATTGATCGGGGTCAGGAGGATCAGCCAGTAGGAGGAGAGTCTGGGACTCAAGACCGGGACCGGAATCATCAGGCGCTTGAGGTTCATTACCGCGGCCGCCTCCAGGATCATTTCCCGGAAGGACATCGGGGCGGAGCCGATATCCACGGTCAGGTTGCCGGGGATTTCCTTATCGGCCGCCGCCGCGAGATAGGAGATAACATCATCTACCGCGATGGGCTGGGTCAGGGTATTCACCCATTTCGGGGTGACCATCACCGGCAGCTTCTGGACCAGGTGGCGGATGATCTCGAAACTGGCGCTGCCCGAGCCGATAATCACCCCGGCCCGGAACCAGATGGTCTGGATCCTCTCCGGTTTGGCGCCCAGCACCTCGCCGGTCTCGATCCGGCTCAACAGGTGCTTGCTGGCCGTTTCCCTGACGCCGAGGCCGCCCAGGTAAATGATCCGTTTGACCCCGGCCCGGATCGCCGCTTCCCGGAAATTTTCGGCGCTGAGCCGGTCGAGATCCCGGTAATCCTTGCCGGAACCCATGGAATGGATCAGGTAGTAGGCCACCTCGATCCCGGCCAGGGCCCGGTCAAGGGCCTCTTCGTTAAAGGTGTCGCCCTCGACGATCTCGACTTGGTCGCGAACCGAGAGGCGTACCTTGTTGCGGTTACGGACCAGGAGACGCAGCCTGCAGTCCGGTTTGCCGAGGAGCCGTTCCTTCAGCCTTCTGCCGATATAACCGGTCGCGCCGGTGACCAGGATCTTCATTCTTCGCTGCCTCAGGCGTGGTTGCGCAGTTTAAGTTCGATGGGGTGGGGGCTCAGGTAATGCTGTCGGGCCAGGTAATCGACGCGGTACTTGCGGACATAGTGGTTGATCAGAGTGACCGGCACGATCAGCGGCACCAGTTCCCGGTGGTATTGTTCGATGATCTCCTGCAATTCCTGTTTTTCTGCGGCGGCCAGCTGCTTCTTGAAGTAGCCGGCCATATGCTGCAGGACATTGACATGCTTCTTGACCGTGGGCTTGAGGCGCAGGGCCTCCATCAGCAGTTTTTCATAGCTGTCGAGCAGATCATCGATCGGCAGTTCCTTGCCCCGGGCGACCAGCTTGCCCAGTTCCCGGTAATGGCTGACGCTATGGGCCATGACCTGCAGCTTATGATCGGTATGGAAGTCGACCAGACGGCCGAGGCGCTTCGGGCCGGCCCGCAGTTCGCGCCAGCGCCGGGAGGCGAAGATTGCCTCGATGAAGTTCTCGCGCAGGGCGCTGTCGTGGAGACGTCCGTCCTCCTCCACCGGCAGCAGGGGGAAATGTTCCATAAAGGCCCGGGCGAACATGCCTACCCCGTTATGATAAACCGTCCGCCCTTCCCCGTACACCTTGACCCGTTCCATGCCGCTGGAAGGCGACTTGCTCTTAAAGATAAAGCCGTGCAGCCCCTCCTTTTCCAGATCCCTGACTTTTTGGATGGCCCACTCCTGTAGCCGCCGGGTGTGGTCGATCCCGGTCTTTATCGTTACCAGGCGGGGCTCGTCCGGATTGCCGACCAGATGCATGGCCTCTCGCGGGGTACCGAGACCGCATTCCACTTCAGGGCAGACCGGCGTAAATTCCAGAAACCTGCCCAGAAAGTCGGTGATCAGCCGGTCATGCTTGTGGCCGCCGTCATAGCGCACCTTCTCTCCCAGAAGACAGGCGCTGATCCCGATTTTGATCGGGGAATGTTCTGGGTTCATTGTTTTTTTCTCATAATTTCCTGAATCCGTGAGCATTTGAAAATAGTGCGGATGCAAAGCGGCCACGACGTTGACAGTAGCATGGTATATCAGTCAGGGCATTGAGCGGTGACTCATCGGCCGAAGCCGGAACCGGGGAGATGGCCTGAAGCTTGTTTTCCAAGAGTTCCAAGTGGCGGCGCCAGATCTTCTTGCAGGTTTCATAGTCATGCCTGCCGCAAACGGTGCAATAATCTTCGGGTCTCAAGGAGCGGGGGAGCAGGGAGGGGCCTCCCTGCATTACGGGGGGTCATTATCACCGTAGCCCAGATGCATTTCGAGAAACCGGTTTGGAGCGTCATCGTATTCTTTTAACCGGACCCAGATATAGTACTGCCATGTTCCTTTGCGACCGGAGTTATGATCGAAAGTGGTGTTTGAAGGAGTCGTAAGATACAAAATAACGTATCTTACTGGAATAGTGCGCCAAAACTTAATTCCAACAAAAAAGGATATGTCATAACTGAGAATAAAATCATTGCTCTGAAAAAGCCAGGAAAGATTTATGGGGATCCATTAACAGAGTTGCTACGCAGCGAGCCAGGCGATTGAGAGGGCTGGGGAGCGAGAGTTCCGGTGAGTTCCAGGGACAATGCTTTTTCAACGGGCTGTTAGTCGCCGCGTGGATGACCTTGGTGGCCTCTTCTTGTTGGCGGAAAGTACCACCACGCCGCGGCGACTAACAACCCGAACACGGAATACACGAGCGTGAAGACCCAGAACGGCGCTTCGTAGTACAGCAGGCGCTGTACCCAGTGTTCGATGAAGCTGGACGCGTACGCGGCTTCACCTGCCTGTTCGCGCAACCAGGACTCCAGAACGGTCAATGGACAGAATTCACCGAGCCAGGCCTGGACAACGACCACGCCAACGGCGACCAGGTGCGCAACGCGGAACAGCAGCGAATTAACCCAGCGCCAGTGCTGAATATTGCCTACGAGGACCAAGACCAAGCCGCCCGCCACGAACAC
>JAVLBA010000035.1:0-27041 GCA_031581485.1 Desulfurivibrionaceae bacterium
AACCACAAAGACACGAAGGCACAAAGAAAAACATAAAAACAAGAAGCTCTTCGTGTTTTTGTGGTTCGTATGCAATAACGAAATTCTACACGTACATTTACGTTTTACGGAGTACTAGGGCCGGTGCATGCCCTCCCAGAGTCCCTTGAAGAAGCTGCGGGCATGGGCGCCCAGGGACCTGGTGCGGTAGCCGCCCTCCTGGACGATGAGGGTGGGCAGGCGCAGAGAGCCGATGAGCAGGCCGTTTTTGTAAAAATCCGCGGCCTCGAGACTCCAGGTGCCGGTGGGATCATTCTTGGCCGGGTCATAGCCCAAGGCCACCAGCAGAAAACGGGGCGAAAAGGTCTGGATGCGCTTCAGGGCGCGGCCCAGTACCAGGCGATACTGCTCGCCGTCGATTTTCTCCGGCAGGGGATAGTTTTTGTTGTAATGGAGACCGGGCCCCTCGCCCTTCTCATCCGCGAAACCGCTGAAATAGGGATAGGCGAAACTGGGATGGCCGTGGATGGAGAGGGTGAAGACGTCGGCCCGCTCATAAAAGATATCCTGGGTGCCGTTGCCGTGGTGGTAGTCGATGTCCAGCACCGCCACCCTGCCGTGCCGGCTGAGATAATGGGCGGCCACGGCCGTGGAGTTGAAATAGCAAAAGCCGCCGAAGACCTTGCGTTCTGCGTGGTGGCCCGGCGGCCGCACCAGGGCGTAGCAGAGGCGATACCCCTCAAAGAGCAGGCTGGCGCAGGTCAGGGCGCAGTCCACGGCACCCCTGGCCGCCACATAGGCATTGCGGTTCAAGGGGGTGAAGGTATCGATGCAATAATAGCCGGCCCGCACCGGCAGCTCCCTGGGGGGCCGGGCCGCGTTGCGAATGGGAAAGACATAGGGGTAGACGGAATGGCCCGGCTCCACCTTGGCGCAGACCCGCTTCAGGTAGCCGACAAATTTCGGGTCATGCACCGCAGTGATAGCCCGCTCCTGGAAACGGCGGACCCGCCGCTGTTCAAAGAGATCGCTGGACCCTATACCCTTGAGGATGGAACGAATGCGCACCGGCGCCTCCACATAGCCCCGCTCATGGACATGGTGGATATCATGCTTGTCGTTGATCACCAGGGCAATGCGCTGCTCCAGGGAAAGCACTTTTCTGACGGCAATGGGCTCGCTCTTGATATAGCGCAAGGGCCGCAGGCGCAGGGGGTCATCCTGGAAGGAATCCACCACCATGTCGATATAGCCGGCCGGGCACGACGTGCCATATTTCCTGGTGAGAATAGCCCGGACGATACGACGGGCCGCCTCACGGCCGGGAAGTTTTCGGGCGCCAAGCCTGTCAAAGAGCAGGTAGGGCGGGCAGTCCCCCCCCTCCTGCAGGGGCGTTTCATAGGCCGTGTTGATGATGGGCACAACGCCGTACCGTTCATAGAAGCGCAGCCGCGCCCTGTTCTGCCTCAGGGTCTCCTTGTCGCGGCAGAGCCCGGCGTCATCGGGCAGGCATTCCATGAAGATGCCGCACACCTTGAGGTTTTTGGCCTCGTCCCGCACCCGCTCGTAGAGGGCGCCGCCGATGCCGCCGGCATTCCTGGCAGGCTGCACCGACAGAAAATCAAGATAGCTGAAGTTGAGGTCCGGCGCGTAGTTGACCAGAGCAAAGCCCTTGATATCATTGCGCTGATTATCCGCCACAAAGAGCAGAGTGCGGAATTGATATTTGAGAGGGTTGAGCAGCTTGGCGGGCAGGCTGTCGATTTCCTTGCGGGACAGGCCGGAGAATTGTTTGGCCAGGATATCCTGGACCTGGGCAATGGCAGCACGATCAAGGGGCAGCGTGTTGTCATAAACCCGGCGTATGCGAAACATCTCACAGCTCCTTGCAGTAAACGACCTTGTCGTCGCCGGGGCCGTAAAACTCCGGCAGCACGCAGGCCACCTCATAGCCGTGCCGCTCATAAAATAAGCGGGCCTGCAGATAGGCAGGGGTGGCGGAGGTATCCACATAGACCCGCCCCCCCCTGCCCACTTTTTCCTCCATGGCCTGCAGCAGCAGGCTGCCGATACCCTGCCGCGCCGCTCGGGGGGCCACGGCGATCCAGTAGAGATCCCAGCGCTTGACGGTGATGGGAATGGGGCCATAGCAGATAAAGCCGCAAAGCCTGCCCTGGTCATCCAGGCTCACCAGGATGTGATAGCCGTGTTCCGCCGAGGCCAGGCCGTCCCGAATGACCTCCCGGGCCAGCTCTTTTTCGCCGTCATTAAAGGTGTCAATACTCTCCACCAGGGCAAAGAGCTGGTCACAATCGGTGCGGGCGGCGCTTCGCAGGATATTCATTTCTTTAGACTCTTGACTGAAGGAAGTGGACAAAGCTGCCGACAATATCGGTATAGGTCATGCCGGCCTGGCCGGCCGCGGCCACGAAACCGGCATCAGGACTGAGGCAGGGATTGGCGTTTGCCTCCAGCACATGGACCCGGCCGGCGCCATCCAGGCGCAGGTCGATGCGGCCATAATCGCGGAGCTGGAAAAGCCGGTAGGCGGCGGCCGCCACCCGGTGCAGCTCGACCTTGAGGCCGCCGGTCATCTCCGCGGCAAAGAGGCGATGGGTGTTGTGATACTCAAAGGCGTCCTCGTCCCACTTGGCCCTATAGCCGACAATCTTCTGCAGCCCTTGGGGAAAGGCGGAAAAATCAATCTCCGCCAGGGGCAGCACCCGGGGCTCCGGGTAGCCGAACAGGGAGACATTGAACTCCCGGCCGTCAAGGAACTGCTCCAGGAGCAGGGGCCCGTATTGCCGGAAAAAAAGAGGGATCTTGGCGGCCAGCTCCTCCCGGCTGAAGACGATGGACTCCTGGTCAATGCCGATACTGGCGTCCTCCAGGCGGGGCTTGATGATGGCCGGCAGGACCATGTCCAGGAGGGGGGCAAGATCGCCGCCGTCATAGTGCCGGTACTCCGGGGTGAGGATACCGGCGGCAGCCAACTGCCCTTTGGCCAGGAGCTTGTCGGTGGTGAGCATCAGGGCCAGGGAGCCCGAGCCGGTGAAGGGCAGGCCCAGCAGCTCAAAAAGGGCGGCGGGATGGCCTATGAGCTGGGCGTCGTCATCAACGCTTTCGCAGAGGTTGAAGATCGCCTCGATTTTTTCCCGTTTCAGGGCGGCCATGAAGGCGCTGACATCTCGGTCAAAGGGTACGGCCAGGCAGGGGATGCCCAGTGCACGCAAAGCGCCCTCCACCGCCGCCACCTGCTGCAGAACATCCTGGGACGACTGCCAGTTGGCGCTGCCGGCCGCCACCGGGCGATTATGGACAATGGCTATCTTCATGGTTTTCCGCACATCCCCACCCGCTCTAGAGCGGCGTCAACGATCTCGCTGATCAGCTGCCGGTAGCCCATGCCATGCTTGCCGGCAATGATGCAGAGGTCGGAATGTTCCGGATGCAGGCCGGCAATGGGATTGATCTCGATGAAGTTGGGCCGGCCGTGGCGATCGGAACGCAGGTCCACCCGGCCGGCATCGCGGCAATCAAGGCCGTGCCACACCTCCAGGGCCACCCGCACCGCCTCGTGGGCCTCCGGGTCGTCCGGCACCCGGTACTCCACCACCTCCTCGCAGATCTCCTTGTTACGATAGGAGTAGACATCCGGTTCGGAGTTTTCCAGCAGGATCACCTCAATGATGCCGATGGAGCGGGCCTGGTGGCCGTTGCCCACAATGCCCACCGTGAATTCCCGGCCCGGCAGAAAGGTCTCCACCAGCACCGGCTGGCAATAGGCGGCCAGCAGATCGGCACAGACCGCCCGCAACTGCGCGGGCGCCGCGATCTTGGAGACCGGGGTGACGCCCTTGCCCGTGCCCTCGGCCACGGGTTTGGCAAAGAGGGGATAGGGCAGATTGACGGCAGCCACCTCGGCCAGGGAGCGGAGCAGGGCAAAATCAGGGGTGGCGATGCCCAGGTCGCGCACCACCCGCTTGGCCGTGGCCTTGTGCAGGGTGACCGTCATCATCAGGGGGTCGGAAAAGGTATAGGGGATGCGGTAGGCGTCCAGCAGGGCCGGCACCACCGCCTCCCTGCCGAAGCCATAGAGCCCTTCAGCAATATTGAACACCAGGTCCCAGCGCTGGCCGGCGGCCAGCCTCCGCACCAGGCTGTCGACATTGCCGATGCGGTCTGTCTGGTGCCCCTGGGCCTGCAGAGCGCCTTCAATGGCGGCAATGGTGTCGGGCCGGTCAAATTCGGCGGTTTCTTCCTCGCCGTATCCTGCCGCCAGATAATCGGCGCGCAGGTCATAGGTCATGCCAATATTCATGCTATCCTCATAATAATGTTAAAGAACTGTAACGAATTACCGCTAAAGAGGGTCAGGGTAGCGGTAGATATTGCCCTCGTAATTGCGGAGGAGAATATCGTTGCCCTCCCGGCCAAGATAGGTTTCTGGAAGCAGGGGAATCTTGCCGCCGCCCCCGGGGGCGTCAATAACATAGGTGGGCACGGCATAGCCCGTGGTGTGGCCGCGCAGCCCCTGGTATATTTCCAGCCCTTTGTCCACACTGGTTCTAAAATGGGCGGAGCCGATAATGGGGTCGCATTGGTAGAGGTAGTAAGGCTTGACCCGCAGGCGCACCAGCCCCTGCATCAGCTTTTTCATGGTGACCACATCATCGTTGATGCCGGCCAGCAGCACGGTCTGGCTGCCCAGTGGAATGCCGGCATTAGCCAACCGTTCACATGCCTTTGCCATTTCAGGGGTCTGCTCAACAGGATGCATGGCGTGGATGCTGATCCACAGCGGATGGTATCTTTTGAGCATGCGGACGAGCTGCGGGGTGATGCGCTGAGGCAGCACTGCCGGCGTCTTGGTGCCGATGCGGATCATTTCCACATGCTTGATGGTGTGCAGACGTTTGAGGATATACTCCAGCATCTCGTCCGGCAGGGTCAAGGGGTCGCCCCCTGACAGCAAGACGTCTCGGATTTCCGGGTGTTGGGCGATATAGACAAAGGCCTTTTCCCAGCGCTCCTTGATGGCGGGGCTGTCCTGGGAACGGCCCACCAGGCGCGACCGGGTGCAGTAGCGACAGTAATTGGAACAATAATCAGTGGTCAGGAAAAGGGCCCTGTCCGGATAGCGGTGCACGAGGCCTGGCACCGGACTATGGTTCTCCTCTCCCAAGGGATCATGGGCCTCACCGCTGGCAACCACCAATTCACTCACCACCGGCACCACGGCCCGCCGGATAGGATCCTGGGCATTGTCCGGAGAAACCAGAGAAGCGTAATAGGGTGTTATGGCAAAAGGCAGGGTGGAGCTATGACGTTGCAGGACCTGACGCTCACTCTCCGTGACAATGATTATTTTTTCCAGTTGGACAAGGGTGGTAATGCGGTTTCTTAATTGCCAGCGCCAGTCATTCCAGGCAGTGCTGGCCACAGAAGGGAAGTGCCTTTTGCGAAAGGCTTTGCTGCGTGAAGAGGTGGGAAAACGAGCCGGAACGGCGGAAAGAACAGGGAGACAGACCTTGAGATGACAGGTGTCGGGAGGCTCCTCAGGTTCGTCAAGAAGGATGGTTTCAAGGGACATTTTTTTCTCCTGATGGAAAAATTTTTACTTTTTTTTCTCTCAGCCCGAACGCGGCTGAAAGCAACAAAAAACACTTTATAAAAAAGCCTGTGCCTATTATAGGCCGCCCCAGTAAAAGTCAACACAATTAGCACATTGTCCCCTTAAAAATGATCTCCCAGCTGCTCCCCTTACTTAGCTGGTAAGCAAAAAACCTATTCCCTTCATTTATCGCATCTGTGCTCCCGCCGACAGAGAGGCGCAACAGCACCCGAAAAAATCTGATTCCCATAAAATTACAGGTATAAACTGCGAAAAACCTTTACATTTTCTCAAAAATCATCTTGACTCATCTTCCGATGATGGCTGAAGGATAATTACCCGACTGCAGCTATGTCCCGCCTGGCGAGGAACAAAAGATTGACTCTATCTTTTTACATGTTAGGATTATATAGGATAACCTGTTGAGATAATTTAACATAAGATGTTGTCACCCAAGATTGCTATTAAGACAATTGCTGCCCTTTTTTCCCGCATGATCTACCAGGAACCTTTTGCAGAGATCGCCCGCTCAGGGCTGATCTCTGCCACAACAAGGCAAAGATTTTTTCTTCTCGCCAGGATCTTCCATGCCCACCAAAAAAGCGTTTCCGCAGCAACAAACAAACTCCTCTCATCAAACAGCCGAACAAGAAAAAGCAGGCCAGATCCCTAAGGCCTCCCAGAGCCCATTCCCCATAACCGGCATCGGGGCATCTGCCGGCGGCCTGGAAGCCTTGGAGGAATTTTTCGAGGCCATGCCGGCGGATAGCGGTATCGCCTTTGTGGTGGTGACCCATCTTGCCCCCGACCATGTCAGCCTTCTTCCTGAACTCCTTGCCAGAAAGACAGCCATGAAGGTCGTCCAGGCGGAAGATGGCCTCAAGGTGGCGCCAAATCAGATCTATGTCATCCCGCCCAACAAGGAAATGGCCATCTTGAACGGTTCCCTGCAACTCATGGAGATCTCCAAGCCCAGGGGGAGCAGGCTGCTCATCGACTCCTTTCTGCGCTCCCTGGCCCAGGACCAAGGCCACCGGGCCATTGCCATCATTCTTTCCGGCACGGGCACCGATGGCAGCCTGGGCGCCAGGGCCATCAAGGGAGAGGCGGGCATGGTCATGGCCCAGGCCCGGGATTCCGCAAAATATGATGGCATGCCGCAGAGCGTCATTGCCACCGGCCTGGTTGACTTTATCCTGCCGCCGGCCCGGATGCCGGAGCAGCTGCTCAACTATGTCCACCACCTGCAAAAAAAAGAGGGGCCCGAACCCCTGGCCGGCGAAGTGGATGGCCGGAATTATCTCCAGAAGATCTTCGTTCTTCTCAGGGCAGCAACGAGCCATGACTTCTCCCTTTACAAGAAAAATACCCTTTGTCGCCGCATTGAGAGAAGAATGCATGTCCACCAGGTCGACAAACTGGCTGACTATGTGCGCTACCTGCAGAATTCCGACCATGAAATATTCATCCTCTTCCAGGAGCTGCTCATTGGGGTGACCAATTTTTTCCGAGACCCTGAGGCCTTTGAACTTTTGAAGGAAAAATATCTGCCCGATCTCCTTATCAACAAACCCGACGACCACCAGGTGCGCATCTGGGTGCCGGGCTGCAGCACCGGGGAAGAGGCCTATTCCGTGGCCATCATCATGGCAGAGTGCATGGCCGAGATGGGACGTTATTTTGCCGTCCAGATTTTTGGCACGGACCTGGATGAAGAGGCCATTCACATTGCCAGAACCGGCCTGTATCCTGAATCCATCTGCGAGGATATCAGCCAGCCCCGGCTCACCAGGTTTTTCACCAAAAAAGACGCCCGCTATCAAATCAAAAAGAATATTCGTGAGATGGTGGTCTTTGCCCCCCAGAACCTCATCAAAGACCCGCCCTTCACCAAACTGGATCTGCTCTGCTGCCGTAATCTCCTCATCTACTTCGGCCCGGAACTGCAGAAGAAGGTGCTGCCCATCTTTCACTACAGCCTGAAAGAGGATGGTATCCTTTTTCTCGGCTCCTCGGAAAGCATCGGCCAGGCCACGGATCTTTTTGGTCCCCTCAATAAAAAATGGAAGATATTCAAACGGTTACCCACGGAAAGATCGGCCCAGTCTGTGCTGGCCCTGCCCAGAAACCGGCAGATAGCGACCATCCCCGAAGAGAAGAGCACTGCCGCTCCCCCTGAGGTGCGCAAGGATGTCAACACCCAGAAGCTGCTGCAGACAATCCTCACGGAAAGCGCCCTGCCGCCTTCTGTGGTCATCGATGATGCCGCCAACATCATCTATATCCATGGCCGTACCGGCCGCTTTCTGGAAGCCCCTGAAGGAGAGGTCACCATCAATCTTCTGGAGATGGCACGACCCGGCCTGAAACCTGCCCTGGCCACTGCCATCAAGAGGATGGTAACCGAACGCCAGGAACAAATTATACCAAAGGTCCAGGTCAAGGAGAACGGCGACTACCTCGACATCAATCTCCGTATCAGGCCCCTCCCCGATGTCCAGGCAGGCTATCGGGGCATGATGTTGGTCATCTTTGAAGAAATTGACACCCCGCAAGGCAAGCAAGCAGGAAAAAGCCCAGGGCCTGCCGGACAGAAAAAGACGCAGGATCAGAATGATGAGATCAAGAAACTCGAAGAAGAGCTGCGCTTCACCAAGGAGGATCTGCAAACAACCATCGATGAGCTGGAAACCTCGAATGAGGAGTTGAAATCCACCAATGAAGAGCTGCAGTCCACCAATGAGGAGCTGCAATCCACCAATGAGGAACTGGAAACCTCAAAAGAAGAGCTGCAGTCCTTAAATGAAGAATCAGCCACGGTGAATGCTGAACTCCAGAGCAGGATCGACCAACTGGTGCAGGCCAATGATGATATAAAGAACCTCCTGGACGCCACGGAAATAGCCATTCTTTTTCTTGATATTGATTTCCGTATCAGACGATTCACCCCCAAAATGAAAGATATCTTTCCCATTGCCGCCACCGACATCGGCCGGCCCATCAGCCATTTCTCCTCCAACCTCAAAGAGGTCAATATCCACCAATACGCGGCAACCGTCCTGGAAAATCTGGAAAAACAGGAGGCAGAGGTGATGGACAATGACCGCCGCATATACCGCATGCGGTTACGGCCCTACCGCACCGTCAACAATGTGATCGATGGCATCGTGATTACTCTCGAAGATATTACGGAATTGAAACAATTATTGGAGAAAGCAGAACGGCTGGCCACGGTTGTCCAAGATTCTAACGATGCCATCACCCTGCTGGATCTGGAGGGCAATATCATCGCCTGGAACCGGGGCGCCGAGAAACTATATGGCTTTTCCGAGGCCGAGGCCCTTACCATGAATATTACAGAGATGGTACCGCCGGCAAGACGGAGGGAGGCCCTGATGCTTATCAGGAGTATGGACGATCCGCTGCCTGAGGAGCCCCTGGTAACGGAACGGCTGAAAAAAAACGGAGACACAGTGCAGGTCTGGCTCACCGCCACCAGACTGCTGGACTCCCAGAAGAGACCGGCATTTATCGCCACCACTGAAAGGGATCTGGGCAAGATTAAAAAGGAAGCCTTGCAGAACTTGACGGGAGGGGACAATGGGAAGGGATAAAGAGACTTCCACAAAAAAGTTTGCTGAACTGCGCAAGCGCGCTGATCTCTGGATAGGGGAAAAAGCTGCCCTTTCTACCACCCTCTCCATTACCGAGGCCCGCCGACTCCTCCATGAACTCCATACCTACCAGATCGAACTGGAACTGCAGAACGAGGATCTGCGCCATAGCCAGACAGAGCTTGAACGCTCCCGCCGCAGCTATTCAGATCTGTATGATTTTGCGCCGGTGGGCTACCTCACCGTGGCTGAAAACGGCCTGATCACCAAAGCAAATCTTACGGCCGCCGAGATGTTCGACGTGCCGAGAAAACGACTCCTGCAAAGGGCCATCTCAAACTTCATCGTTCCTGATGACCAGCATATCTTTCACCATTGCCGCAAAAAGCTCCTGGCCACCAAAACAAAACAATCCTGCGAACTGCGCCTGCAAAAAAAGGGCGGGGTTCTTATCCATGTGTTGCTGGAGAGCACGGTCAAGCCCGAAGTGGACGGGAGTACCGGCCAGTTTCGGCTGGCCATAACGGATATCTCAGAACGACATGAACTTGAAACTATTCTCCAGAATGCCAAAAACGAATGGGAAAAGACCTTTGACGCCATAAGTGACATTATCACGGTGCAGGATACGGATATGCGCATTGTCAGAGCCAACCGGGCCGCCCATGAGACTTTCCAGGCGGCGCCAGGCGGTCTCAACGGCAGGCATTGCTATGAACTCTTCAGGGGCACCAACACGCCGTGTCCCCATTGTCCAGCCATTGCTACCCTCCAGGAAGCAACTCCCCACAGTGAGACCATAATCCATAAGAATATGGGGCGGACATTCTCGGTGACCTGTGCGCCCTTGCTCAATGAGCAAGGGGAATTCAGCCGGATTGTCCATATTGCCAGAGACATCACCACCAAAAAGAAAATGGCGGCTGAACTGGCCCAAGCCAGAAAGATGGAGGCCATCGGCACCTTGGCTGGGGGCATAGCCCATGATTTCAATAACATCCTGGCCGCCATTATCGGCTATGCGGATATGGCCCGGCATACGCTGCCGGCTGGGAGTACTTCAAAAAATCATATTGAGCAGGTTCTCAAGGCGGGGAACCGGGCCAAGGAACTGGTCAACCAGATCCTCACCTTCAGCCGCAAAGGCTTTGACCAGCCGGAACCGCTGGACCCGGCTCCCATCACCAAAGAGGCCCTCAAATTGCTGCGCGCCTCTTTACCCACCACCATTGAGATCCAGCAGGAGATTACTCCTGACTGTGGCATTATCCTGGCTCATCCCTCCCATATCCATCAGGTCATTGTCAATTTCTGCACCAATGCCCTCTATGCCATGAAACAGGAAAAAGGGGTGCTCACGGTAAAATTGCGGCCGGTGGAATTAAAGAAGAGTGAGGTAAGTGAGGAACCAGACGTCTCACCAGGACCCTTTGTTGAACTCATGATAAGGGATACGGGCTGCGGTATGGACGCCCGGACCAGCCAACGTATTTTCGAACCCTATTTCACCACAAAGGAATTCGGCAAAGGCAGCGGTATGGGCCTGGCCCTGGCCCATGGCATCGTTCAGAGCTGTGGGGGATTCATCAAGATTGAGAGTGCGCCGCAGAAGGGGACGACATTTCATGTTTTTTTTCCGGCCATCGCGGCAAGGCCCTTTGCCCCGGCCAAAGAAGAGCAGCAGGAAACCCCCAAGGGGAATGAGCGCATCCTGGCGGTTGATGACGAGGAGCCCATTGCCGAGATGTATAAAGAAATACTGGAGCAGCTGGGATACCAGGTCACGGCCAGGAACTGCAGCAAACAGACCCTGGAACTCTTCCTGGCCGCCCCGGACGATTTTGATCTCCTCATTACCGATCAGACCATGCCGCATCTTTCCGGTACAGAGTTGGCCAAGAAAATATTAGAGATCAGACCAGACATGCCCATTATCATGTGCACGGGTTACAGTTCCCTTATTTCAGAAGAAAAAGCCCACGAAATGGGCATTGAAAAGTTTGTCATGAAACCCTTTAACCAAAAGGAGCTGGCGGCAACGATCCGGGAGGTTCTGGACAAGAAAAAGGCGTCGTGATGAAAGAAGAGGAGAACTCCTCCTCAGAAACAAAACTGCCGACACAGATCGATCCTGCCCACCAATAGCGCCTTAGACCTTCTCCTTGCGGGCAGCCAGCCCGCAGACACCCTGCTTCACCATGATCTCATCAACACATTTTGAGGCCAGGACACAGACCCCCTTTTTCTCCATAATCTCGTCCATCTCGGTCTCGGAAAGCACGGAGTTTTTTTCCTTAAAGAGATGGACGATGCAATCCTGACAGACATGCATATAACTGCGGAAATCTTCCATGGCCTGGACGATCTCCCAACATTCCTTCTCCAACTGCTGTCCGGCAGGACAGATATTTTTTTTCTGGCAGCCCGTTATGGTCCAGCAATGCCAATGTTCTGGTGACATAGAGTACCTCCTTCACATACTTCTTAAGTAGATGGCGCCACTAAACCACTACGCAAGAAACTGGTCAAGCAGAGAGATAAGATTTTCCCTGCCTTCGCCCGTTTTTGCACTGAACAGGACACGCTCCTCAGGCCGGATCCCGAGGCCGGCATCAAGGAGCGCTGCCTGGAGTAGCTGCTGGCCGCGCTTTAATTTATCGATTTTGGTATAGACAACCAGGTGAGGAATACCCTGGCCGCGCAGCCAGGAAACCAAATCAAGATCCAGATCCTTCAATTCGTGCCTGATATCGATGATCACCACCACGCAGCGCAGACTGACCCGGCTCACCAGATAGGAACTGATCAACCCCTGCCAGTCATTTTTCAACTTCCGGGGCACCTTGGCATACCCATAGCCAGGCAGGTCCACCAGGTAGATCTGATCGTCAGCCAGAAAATAGTTGAGGGCCTGGGTTTTGCCGGGACGGGCACTCACCTTGACCAGATTCCGCCTATTAACCATCTTGTTGATCAGACTGGATTTGCCGACATTGGAGCGGCCGGCAAAGGCGATCTCCGGCAAATCAAGATCTGGGAGATTAGCGGTCTTATAGACACTTTTCACAAAGGATATCTGACCCTGGGACCAATGACTCATGCGTATCCTTCCTGCATTTAGTATATTACCTTGTTGAGCACATACTCGACAATACCCTGGGCCCCGACCTTGAGCAACCTGGGAACAAGATCCCGCACCTCATGCTCGGAGATAACCGTTTCCACTGAATACCAATTTTTCGTATAGAGAGGGGCAATGGTGGGGGCGTTCATGCTGGGCAGGGCCGCGATAACGGTCTCCAGGCTCTCCTCAGGCACATTCATCTTCAGACCAACGATATTTTCAGCACGCAAAGCGCCCTGCAGAAGAATGGAGATATTTTCGACCTTCTCCCGCTTCCAGGGATCCGCCCACGCCTTCTTGTTAACGATGAACTGGGTGTTGGAGGTCATCATCTCGTAGATAACGCGCAGGCCATGGGCCCGGATGGTTGACTCTGTTTCCGTCACCTCAACAATGGCATCAGCAAGCCCGGAAATAACCTTGGCCTCGGTGGCCCCCCAGGAAAATTCAATATCAACGTTGATGCCACGCTCCTGAAAAAAACGGGTGGAGTAGCCCACAAGTTCGGTGGCAATGATCTTGCCCTCAAGATCTTCAAGGCACTTGATCGAAGAATCACCGGGGACCGCGATGACCCAGCGGGTGGGCCTGCGGCTCACCTTTGAATAAACCAGATCGGTAATCACCTCCACATCAGACTGATTTTCAAGAATCCAGTCCTTGCCGGTGATGCCGCAGTCAAGCAGACCGTCTTCCACATAGCGGCTCATCTCCTGGGGCCGGCAGATGGAACAGGAAATCTCCGGGTCATCCACCTCAGGGAAATAATTACGGGAGGCAGGTTTTATGCGCCAGCCTGATTTCGCAAAAAGCTCCATGGTGGGTTTCTCAAGGCTGCCCTTGGGAAGACCCAACTTCAAGATATTCATTTCTTATATACCTCCTGTGGATCAAACACAGTTTCCTGATTTTTTGTAAGCTCACCACCTGTCACTGTCCGGAAAAAACAGCTGGGATAGCCCTTATGACAGGCGGCCTTGCCAAGCTGCTCCACCTTGAAAACCACGGTGTCCGCATCACAATCGACTAAAATTTCTTTAATGAGCTGCAGATGACCGGATGATTCGCCCTTGAGCCATAACTTGCTGCGGGAACGACTCCAATAATGAGCCTTACCAGTCTCCAGGGTTTTTTGCCAGGCCTCTTCATTTATGTAGGCCAGCATCAAAATCTGGCCAGTGGCGTAATCCTGTGCTATGGCGGGCAACAGGCCGTCACCCTTGTCAAAACGAAGCTTAATCATCTTTTTTCACCTTGCGCAGCTGCCTTTGGCAGGCGTTCATATCATTTTTTTCCTATCAGCCCAAATGGTCCCCAGAAGGTGGCCGAAACCGCCAAGAGCGGCCAGAATGGCAACACGGGGCCACGAGAGAATATATTTTGCCACCATATTCGGCACAGACCCAAGCTGCAGGGCCTCTTCTCATCCTTCTTTATGAAAGAGGCAGGGTATCCAAGAAAAATGCTCATATGTATGTTTTTCAGGGCCATTTGTCAAGACAACAGTGGCCACACCAAGGTCTTTTGCCCTTCAGTTCCTGCACCAATATGCTCTCGTTATGACAATTAATGAAGATTGCCGTTTGCTGCCTGCAATTGCCGGTACATTTTTCTAAAGAAGCGATCATGGCGCTGGGACAGAGGCGCAACAACCACCCTTCTTGCACAGACAGGCTATTCCACTCCTTCACCGCCGCCAACATCCCGGCGCTGATCTGCTGCTTTTCTCGTCGCCCTACACTTTGCGCCTTGACCACTCCGGCTTCTGTGTTATTTTCTTGTTCTTCCGACCCTTAAAAAAACATGATGGTCCGGTCAAAAGCCGCAGGCCATCCTTCAAGGAGTTTATTATGAAAAGAGCAAAGCCAGGGGACATCCTCTCCATTGAGTATAAAGGCGTCCTGGAAAACGGTGAGATTTTCGAGTCCACCGCTGAAATCGGCCCCCTCGAATTCACTCTGGGCACGGGCAGCGTCATGCCGGCCTTTGAACTGGCCTTGGTGGGAATGGCCGTCGGTGAGAGCAGCGATATCGTCCTGCAGCCCCAAGAGGGCTATGGCGAAAGACAGAGTGAATTACTGCAGACCATCGACAGGAGCGTCTTTGGCAAGAATGCAGACCTTAAAATAGGCCAGATCCTCTCCCTCAACATGGAAAAAGAGGGCAAAACCCACCAGGTGCCGGCCACGGTGATCGAACTCGCCGATACCACCGTGACTCTTGACTACAATCATCCCCTGGCCGGCCACACCCTGACCTACAAGGTGACCTTAAAAAAGATCGAGCAGTCCAGTGAGCCCATGCCCATTGTCACCGGGCCGGCTGACGATTCCGCCCTCAGTCAATGAAGATGATCCTAACCATTGCCGGCTCTGATCCTTCCGGCGGGGCCGGCATTCAGGCTGACCTGAAGACCATCACCACCCTGGGCTGCTACGGGGCAGCAGCGATCACCGCCCTCACCTGCCAAAACAGCCTGGGAGTCAGTCACTGCCATGCCCTGCCCCCCCAGCTGGTGGTGGACCAGGTCCTGGCGGTGCTGGAGGACATGCCGCCAAGCCATATTAAAATCGGCATGACCGCAAGCAGGGAGATTATTGCCGCCCTCGCTGAAATCCTCAAGAATTTCAGCGGAGAGATCATTTTGGACCCGGTGCTCAGATCCTCAACAGGCCAAACCCTTCTTCAGGACGATTCCGTGACAGCCCTGGCCCCGCTGCTGGCCAGGGTAACGGCCCTGACCCCCAACATCCTTGAACTTTCCACCCTGAGTCAACGGGCTGTTAGCACTGAAGAAGAGGCCCGCCAGGCCGGCCGGATTCTCATGCAGCGTCATCCAAACATCAGGGCGCTCTGCATCACAGGGGGACATCTCAATGAAGAGGGAGACGCTATTGTCGACCTTCTCCTGGAAAAAAAGAGCACCGCGCCAGCCATAGTAGAGAGCGTGGCCCGCCACCCCCGGCGCCAGACCACCAACAGCCACGGCACCGGCTGCACCTTTGCCAGCGCCTTTGCCGCCTACCATAGCCGCACGGGCAGTTATCAGGAGGCCTTTGCCGCAGCGGTCTTCTACGTGGACACCCTCCTGGAGGCGAGCAGGAAAGAAAAAATCGGCCAGGGCCAGGGGCCCTTGCTGCATTACAAGTGGCTGGAACTGGAGAAAAAGCGAACTGAAAAAATCCCGGGCAGCGGGGGGAGAAAAAATCAGTAGGTCATCCGGATCCGGCCGCAATCCGGACATACCCAGGTGGGGCCATTGGAGATGCCCCAGAGGTTTTCCCGGAAACAGGGCTCACAGATTTCAAAACCGCAGGGGCAATTGAAACAGTAGGGCATTTCTTGTGTGCAGCAATGACATTGATAGCTTTTGCGGCGGCGGCGGCCTTTTTTCTGCCCTTCCTTGCTCACGGGGCAGACCGCAGTTCCTGGTCAAGCCAGGCAAGATAGGCCTCACTGCCCCTGACAATGGGCAAGACCAGGATTTCCGGTGTTTCATAAGGATGGTGGCTGCTGATCGCCGCTATCAGGGACTCAACCAGGTCCAGGCGGCTCTTGATCTGCACCTGATACTCCTTGTCCCTTTCCACTTTCCCCTGCCACTGATAAAAACTGACCAGAGGAGAGCCGACCTGGACACACCCTGCTAATCTCTGCTCAACAAGGTGGCGGGCCAGTTGCTCTGCCTCTTCTTGAGTGGCCAGAGTAGTAATGACCTGCACATATTCTTTTTTCATAAAATCCTCATTATGCCCACGGGGGAAGGCTCTCAAGCAAAGAGCTGCCAGCCCGGGCTTTGACTGGCAGGGGGCGCGGCATCAATGCCATGACCGATACCAGCCCCCACCCTTTTCTTTATAACGCCCGCCTCCCTGGACGCCACCCTTTTCTCCACCAGGGCCAGGCCCTGCTCATTGATAGCCGTCCTCAAGAGCGGCGAAGCCATTGCAAAAAGATCCTGAGGGCGTTAAAGATGATACAGAGTAAGGCAGTGGCCTGAGAAAAAAGAGGGCCCTGCTTTTTGACCCCATTTTTTCATAGTAATACCCTGGCCCATGAAATTCACCTCAGAAAACTCCTGCAAATGCTGTTAACCATTGACATCGGCAACAGCCAGACCGTGCTGGGCCTCCATCGGCACAGAGAGCTTCTCTGCCATTACCGGATCACGAGCGACCGCCATGCCACCACGGATGAGCTCGCCCTTGTTCTGCAGGCGCTGCTGGGCCTGGACAACCACAGCCTCTCTGCCATTACCGCCATGGTGGTTGGTTCTGTGGTACCCAGCCTGAAGGAGGCCTGGCGCGGCGTAGGCCTGAGCCGCCTCAGCTGTACCCCCCTTATTATCGGTGATGCCCATGTGGATACCGGCGTCACCATTTTAACCGATAACCCCGGCGAGGTGGGGGCAGACCGCATCATCAATGCCCTGGCTGGTTTTCACAGATATCAGCAGGCCCTGATCATTGCCGACTTCGGCACAGCCATCACCTTTGACTGCGTCTCAGAGAGGGGGGAATATCTGGGCGGCGCCATTGCGCCCGGCCTGGGGATCTCCCTTGACGCCTTGATTGCCCGGACCGCCAAACTCCCCAAGGTGGACATTTCCACCCCACCCGAAAGTGCCCTTGCCACCAGCACCAGCGAGGCCATCAAATCAGGGATACTCTTTGGGTATGGCGGCCTGGTGGAGGGGATTACCGCCCGGCTGTGCCAGGAATTTTCCACCCCTCCTTTGATCATTGCCACCGGCGGCATGGCCGCCCTGGTGGCCCCCCTGGCGCCAAGCATCAAACATGTTGACCCGGAACTGACCCTGGAGGGGCTCCGCCTTATCTATGAACGCAATCGTTAACAGCCCCCTCCTGCCTCCGGCCCTGAAGGCCGGAGATGTCATTGGCCTGGCGCCTCTGGCCGGTCCGCACCAGGCGGATGATTTTCACAAGGGTGCTGCCATCCTCCATGATTTCGGGTTTCAAACCAAAACCCTGTGCCCCCGGCAATCACTGCCTTTTCTGGCCGGTTCCGACCAGGAGAGGGTGGAAATCTTCCATGCCCTGTGGCAAGATCCGGAGGTCAAGGCGATCATGGCCATCCGCGGCGGCTATGGCAGCCTGCGTCTTCTTGCTCAGCTCAACTATGAAATGCTCAGGGAAAACCCCAAGATACTCATCGGCTTCAGCGATATAAGCGCCCTTTTAAACGTGATCACGGCAAAAACCGGGCTTATCACCTTTCACGGTCCCAACCTGACCACCCTGGCGCGTTCAGACAACCACTCCCTGACCATGCTGGTTCAGAGTCTGACCCAGCCGGTACCGCCGCCCATCAAGGCCACCAACCTGGAAGTGATCAGCAACGGCTCTGCCCAGGGGATACTGGCCGGCGGCAATCTCGCCACCCTGACCCATCTGCTGGCCACGCCCTTTCATCCCCAGTGGCAAGACAAGATCCTCTTTCTTGAAGAGGTGGGCGAGGCGCCCTACCGCCTTGACCGCCTGCTCACCCAGCTTTCCATGAGTGGCTCCCTGGGCGATATCAGCGGCCTTATCCTGGGCAGCTTCACCAACTGCGGTGATCAAGAAGCGATATGGCAGCGGATTGCAGACCTCACCAGGGGCCAGAAGAAGGTGCCCATCTGGGGGAATTTCCCTGTGGGCCATGGCCGGCAGAACCTTACTCTCCCCATTGGCAGTCAGGTTCTGATGAACTCGGCAACCGCCACCCTGAGCTGGCTGGCGCCTTGCCATGGCTCATGACGGCGTACCCTCCTGCCCCAGGAGCTCCGCCACCCGCAGGCGCAGATGATCAGCCAGCTTCTGCTTTTCTTTTAAGGTATAGAGGCCGGCATCAACCGGCGCGCCAAGACGGATCACCACCTCGCCGGCCCGGGGCAGCACTTTTCCTTTAGGCAACACGCGCCGCGAGCCACAGATTGCCATGGGCACCACACCAACCCCGGCCTTGATAGCGATCACCATGCCCCCGGCCTTGAACTCCTGCAGCAGACCGTCGCTACTCCTGGTGCCTTCCGGAAAAATGACCACTGAGCAGCCGTTTTTAATGCGTTCAGCCGCCTCTGCCAGACTTTGCACGGCCTTGCGGCCACTGGCCCGATCAACGGGGATATTGCCGCTGCGGCGCAGGGCAGGCCCGAAAAGAGGAATCTGGAAAAGCTCTTTCTTGGCCAGCCAGCGGAAATCCCAGTTAAAGCGCCCCTGGAGACAAAAAATATCAAACTGACTTTGATGGTTGGCGGCAAAGATATACGATTTGCCGGGATCAAGCTTTTCCATACCCTCCACCCTCACCTTGACGCCACTGACTGCCAGAATCATTTTGGCCCAGGTCCGCGGCACCTGCTGGGCCGTCTTTTCCTTGGTCCTCAAGACCAGGAGATAGAAAAGGGCCTGCAGACTTGAGACGGGGGTAATAAGGATGGCGAAAACCACCGAAAAGAGACCGCGTAGAGAAGACAGAATCGCCATATTTTTTTTAAAACTCCCTTCTATTTTCAGCTTGGCCCACAAGGCCCTTGCCTTACAGGGTAAGGCCGCAAAAGAATTTATGCGGTTGCTTTCAAAACCCAGACAGATTAGCATAGAGTCTGACTTGAAACGAGCCCTTTCTCTCTTTGGCAAGATCCCAAGGACCTCCCATCTGGTCCAGAAAAACAATCTGCGCGTATCTGCCCCAGGCTCCCCGTATCCTTTTGAACCTACAGAGAAAGACCTGTTATTTCCCGCAGTCCTCTCTCTGTTTCATCGCCTGCACAGGGCGTTTTTATCTCAGCCATGACCAATGATCCAATCCGGGAGACTCCTCCCACCGCTCTTGGCGGCCACCATGAAGATATGAGTGGCCCCAGCCCCCTTGACGAATCGCGCCTTGATCCAGATATAATCGGCACCAAGGCCAAATCCGCCAGAGGCTCCGTCTCTTCCGGCCCCAAGCGCCGTGCCCTGCACGGCAAGCCCAGGGGGCCCCTTAAAAAGGGGCTCTTCTTCCTGCTCCTCTGCCTGGGCCTCTATTCCCTGGCCGGCTTTGTTCTGGCCCCCTATCTCCTCACCGCGACATTACCGGCCTTTCTTGCCAAAAAACTCAACAGACCGGTGACCATCGGTTCTGCCCAGGTAAATCCCTACACCCTCCATGTCACCTTGAAAAATGGTATTATTGGTCCTGACCTTGCCGTGGCCGATGACAAGATAGACCCGGCACTCTCCTTCGGCCGGATTGAGGCCAGGATCAATCCCGCCTTTTTCATCAAACAGGGCCACCTCCTTAAAGCCATCCGCGCCAACAGTGTTTTTGCGCACCTCACCAAAGAGAAAGATGGCCGCCTCAACTTCGCCACCATGCTCAGCCGCCTGACCAACGGCGAAGCACACTTTAATTTCAGACATCTTGCCGGACTTGTGCAGGCCGGGGACATGCATCTCACCGACAGCCGCCTCATCTTCACGAATGAGGCGACGGCCAGCCACCATGTTCTTGAGGAAATACATTTTTCTTTCTCCAGAGAAGGCCGGGATTCCACTGCCATAGCACCCCGTTTTTCAGCCATTATTGACGGGAGTCCCCTTTCCGTGGGAGGGCAGAGTGAAGGCTCTGCAGCCGGTGAACATACCCGCCTCACCTTCAATCTGGAGCAGATCAATATTGCCGACTATGCCGCCTACCTGCCGCATCCCTTGTCCGGCCTCATCGCTAAGGGCGTTGCCGACCTGGAGCTGCTTGTCGACTACCGCCTCTCTGCTGCAGAGACATCCGCTTTGGAGATCAAGGGCTCTGGAGTGGCGCGAGATATCTGGCTGCATGCACCGGAAAACAGCGAGAATAAAATTGCCGCCGCCCATTTCTCCTTACGCTTTGCCCCCCTGCTCTCCCAACTGACCATTGACAAGCTGATCCTTGACCAACCGGAACTGCAGCTCCAGCGCCGAAAGGATGGCTCCTACACCTTCCCAGGCGCCTCTCTGAAGGATCCAGCCGCGGCAACCCCGCCCATCATGCTCGAAAACCTGGTGGTCCAAAATGGCCGCCTCTCTTTTATTGACCAGAAGGTGAAGGGGGGATTCGGAGCGATCTTTAATGATATAAACCTCAGTATGGAGCGGGCCGATATCGATGACAAGGCCCACACCTATGCCCTGAACTGCGTGACCAGCCGCAAGACACGGATCGCCAGCCAGGGTACGGTTTCTCTTAACAAGGGAGATGTTGATGGTCTCCTTATTCTTCACAATCTCTCCATGCCGGCCCTCAACACCTATCTGCCGCCGGCGCAGGGTATCACCCTCAGCTCCGGCATTGTTGACAAAGCGGAAGCCACCTTGCACCTTTCCCTGCACGGCCGGCACCAGAACCTCTTTAGCCTGCGCGACCTGCAGGGCTCTGCCACCGACCTGGACATATATCACCAAGGCAAAAAATGGCTGCATGTTGACCAGGGAACCTTTACCGATGTCCATTTCGCTTCCGACTCCGCCCAGCTTTCCCTGGGCCACCTGAGTATGGCGGGGTTTCTCGGCCATCTCTCCCCCACCACCAGCCGCTTTCTGGCACATCTTTTTTCAGCAGAGAACAATCAGGGCGCAGCCAGCCTGAGCGGCCTGGAGATAAAAAAGGGGACCCTCTTTGTTGAGGATTTCTCTTTCCAGAAAAAAGGGGCCATCCCTGTTGCACTAAGGGCGTTCAATGCCACGGGTTTAGACCGCAAAGAAAAGGGGAGTGGCACGATAGACGCCACCTTTGGCCTGCCCGGAAAAGGGCGCGGCCAGCTCCAGGGGGATCTCTCTTTAGCGCCGCTTGCCGGAGAGCTGCAGCTGTCCATGGAGCATGTCGCCCTGGATCTCTTGGCCGTCAAAAAGATGGCGTGGTTTCAGCCTGAAGTCCAAAACGGTTTTCTTGCCTTCAGCGGCGAATTCTCCCTACCCGATCTTTCTTTGCGGGGCCAGGCAGCCCTGAACGACTTTCAGGCCCGCTCCAGCACCAGCCAGGAGGAGCTTATCATCCTCAAAAAGGCAGCATCCCCCCAAATCCACCTGGAGCTGCACCCCTTTACCCTCACCATGGACACCCTGAACCTGGAGGGGTTTGAACTTTTTGTCCCCCTTACTGCTGAGCAGGACTCCGCATTTTCACTCTTTTTCAAGAAGGAAAAAACAGGAGAAATGGCCCAGGGGAATATGGAGATCAAGGAAATAAATCTGCAAAACGGCTCTCTCCACTTCAGCGACCAGAGCCTCAATCCGCCCTTTGGGACAACCCTGACAGCGATCCATGGCTCCGTTGCCAACGTGGCGAACCGGCCAGAAAATTCATTAACCATGGACATCACCGGCCGCAATGAGGAGCAGGCCACCCTGCAGGCGACAGGCTCCCTCCATCTCTTTGCAGAAAGCCTGGGCGCCGACCTCAACCTCACTCTGACCGAGCAACCTCTGGAGCCCTTCCTCCCTTATCTGGAGCCCATGATCGGCCATAGTCTAGAAGGCGGTATTTTCGATCTCTCGGTTTCCTATAAAGAAGCCGCCGGCCAGATGCATGCCGATACCGTCTTGACCCTCAGACATCTGCGCTTGGGCGCCAAAGAACTTGGCAATAAACAGTTTCCCACCACTGTTGCCCTGCTCACCAACAATAAGGAGAGTATCAGACTGGAGATTCCGGTGGTCAGCGATATGGCGGATCCGTCCTATGCCTTTCACAGCGCCTATGGCAAGAAACTACGCGCCCTCATCAGCAAGGCCTCGGTATCACCCTTTTCCATGCTCACTGATTTCTTTGACCAGAACGTCCCTGCCCCTGACCATATCTTGTTTGCGGCAGGCGGCACGGAACCTACCGCTGCCTCGGAGCCACACCTGGGGACCATGAAGAAGATCCTGACTGCTCGCCCCTATCTTACTCTTACCCTGAAAGGGTACAGTGCCGGCAGTGAAGACAGGGACGCCCTGCTCCAGAAAAAGAGGGCCGAATATGAGAAAAAAAGAATCGCCCGCCAAAACTCTCTCGGGGTTGATATCGTGGATTCGTATGGCAAAGAAGAAATTGAAACACCAGCAACAAGAGCGCCCAGCGATGTTTCCTCGGGCCGCATAACCGTGGCCAAGGAGGAGCTGCTGGCCCTGGCCAAGGAGCGCTGCCTACGGCTTAAAGAGATCCTCACAAAAGAGTATGGCATCGACAGAAACCGCATCCACATATCTCCTGACACCACGGTCGTCCCGGAAAGCGGCGCAGGCCTGGCCGGCAATCGAGCTGACTTCATCCTTGGCAGCGCCCTCCCTGCTCCCCAATAGCGGCGGTCAGGGCAACGGCCCCCCAGAGTGGGCCCGCAAGGCCGCTCCCGGCCGGGGGAGTTTTTTTATTGACTCTCTTTTCAGGCCACCAGCTACCGCTTAATTCTGACCTTGACCCTTCTTCTTCCCCACTCCAGGGCGTCCTGATGGGAATCAAAATAGAGATCGAGTCTCTCCGGTCCCTTGATGGCACCGCCACGATCAGTCACCCTGCCCCAACCATAGCCAGGCACCTTCATCCGCGTCCCAAAAGGGTAATATGTGGTATCAGCGGCAATAGTCCCCTCATTTGCCAGCCATAACCAGGGCAGAACGACACGGAAGGGAATCTTCCAGGGATGGGTGACACTGTCCACGGAAAAGAGCCCGGCCGAGACTTCTTGCGGCACAGTGCCGCTGGCCGTTTTTCCGGTATACTCCTTGCCCTTGTTCCCCCCGCCACTCACATAGCGGTCCCAGAAATTGAGCTTGAGAAAGGACCAGCTTCCCCGGTGCCATTCGCAACATTGCTGACAACCGCAATAGGCGGTGGTCTCCATGACCCGCACTTCATGGCGGCCGCACCCGACCAGTGCCGCCAGCAGCAGAAGAGCATAGAGAAATATGAAAAATCGGCAGAACGTGGTGGTCATTACCCCTCCATAGCTTAAAAAAATCCTTTCTCAACAACCAAAATCAGACCATACTGTTTTCCAGTCAAGATGACCACAACCTCCATACCATCAAGAAAAAAGGTTTCCTAGCCATTGTGGCCTTGGGGTGCAAAAGGAGACCGAGTTGCTTCTTCTTGTTGTTTGGCCCACGACGCGCAGCAGCCACGCTGCATTACACATAAGTAACTCTTAGGGAACAAAAGGCTTTTCATAAAGCAGGGAGAAGACCAAGACTCCTCAGGCAGCCCGGGGGCTCCCCAGACTGTGGTTATCAATAAAAGAGGACGGGAAGCTGGCTAGGAAGAGGCGCCTTACACAGAGGAGAACGCAGGTCAATTGGCGAAGAATAGGCAAAGAAGGGAGAAGAGGCAAGCGCCTGCCTGCTCAAAAAAAGAACTAGACAGCCACATCTCCATCAGAGCCGGAGATCTTTTTGGGTTGCTCAATCTCGATTTTTTTGGGTACCAGGCCACTGGACATAAAGGCGGTACACTGCTTGCGCTTTTCAAAAGAACATTCAGCGATATTCCAACAGGGGGTATATTGCAGCAGCTTTTTAATGGCGGCAATGGAAATACCTTTGTCGTGAATCATGCTGCGCAAACACTCGATCCACTTGAGATCATCCATGGTAAAATAACGCCATTTCCCCTTTCTGACAGGTCTGATCAGACCTTCCTGCTCGTAGATTCGCAGGGTACGCGGATGCACCTCCAGCATCTTTGCTGCAACACCGATTGTAAAGATAGCTTTATTGTCTGAGAGCATGATGCCTTCCCTTTTTTGGGGTTTGAGTGAGACTGAGAACCTGCTCGTACAGCAGGTTCTCAGTCTGCTTTCCAAAAGAATTCCAGGAGCTACAGCCTGCCCTTAGTGAGAGCCATGGTCGTCAAAGGCACGACCGAAGAAGCGTTCACCCAGCAGGAAGGTGGCACCAACCACGCCGATGCCGGCCAAAACAACCATGAACTCAGAAAAAGAAGGAATATAGCTGAAGTAGGTGGGGAGATTATCCCAACCAGCATAGTGGGGCACCATCTGACCGGCGATAACCAAGTCATAGCGGGCGAAAAACTGACCAACCAAGGTCATCAAGGCGGCCAGGGTCATGGCAGGCACACTCTTCAGCCTGGTCATGGCCAGCAGACCCAAGGGGAAAGCCAGGCCGATGAGGATCTCAAAAACCCAGAAGTTGAAGGCCAGAGGTCCAGCGGTCAGGGCCAAGGCAGCCACACGACCGCCTTCAGCACCGCCCACGAAGAAGGAGATGAATCTCCAGGCCGTGGCCACAGCGACCAGGAAAATGGTCAGGGTGAGGACCTTGCCGGCAGACTGCAGACCAGCCATGGTGGTGCTATCAATTTCACGATGACGAATCTTGAAAGCTGTACTGGTAAAAAGGATGGCTGCTGCTGCACCGGACATAAAGGCACAGGCGAGAAAATAAATAGGAAGCTGAGAGCCGTACCAGAAAGGATGCGCGGAAAGGGTTGAAAAAACCGCACCCAGATTGGTGTTGGCGGCAACCTCGGCAAGAGCGCCGAGAACACCCAGGGTAATGGCGAGCTTATACTGCTTGTTGAGAATGAGAAAGAACTCAAGGAGCATAAAGCCTACAGCCATACCGTACAGCGTACCCATCCACCAGATGTTGGAAGTGAGATTTGGACTCAGTATGTTATAGATCAACATCCGATGAGGGTTTTCAATTTCCATTCCGATGAGGGTGAAGGCGCCGATGATGGTGATAATGGAAAGCCAGACCATCCTATTTGCCAGAGGAGCCAGCTTATTCCCACCAAAGATATGGCTGATGGCGGCCAAGAGACAAAGGCCTGTTGAGGTTATTGCGAAAAAAGCATAGGAGGAAATCAGAATCCCCCAGGGCATTTCCCGTGTGTTGTTGTACATATTATGGTGGCCAGCGTAGAACGCATACAGACCAGCCAAAATGCCTGAAACAGCAAGCAGAGCAAAAAGACCTGTTACCATGTTGATTCGAGGTGTTGCCACCTCTGGTTCCGCCACCGCGGCTAGTGAAAATCCGTTAGCCATTTTGATTCCTCCTCTAAATTGATAAACAGCTTATTTTGGTAGCCGCTCTGGCTACATTGCTTTTTACTTCTCCAGGGACAGACATCATGACCAGGCCGCCACCCGGTCCTGATGAAACCAAGCACATCAGCACTTAGCCGGTCTCTGCAAATCTTTGGTCTGCTCTTTTCTTGCCAAGGAGCCGAGAGCAATCAGGGCGACAATGGCTGAAAAAGGACCGAGAACCACAAAGAGCACCAGAGAGGTTACAAACCAAAAGGCCTCGCTTAAGCGGGCAAAACGCTTGCCCAGACCCGCAAGCCAATATGCCTTCCCTCTTAATCTCTGGTTTTTGCTGAGCAGATGTATCAAGGTGCTCATGACCGGCCTCCTGTTTTTTCCCTGGTGATGTATGGTAGGTAATCACCAGGTCCGCTTGAAAGGGGTATTTCTCGTTTCAGGTTGCTACCTGTTTTCTTTGTTATCGTGTTATCTAGCAAAGGATATGCCAGACCGGACGAAAAACCTGCACTTCCCCAGCCCAAATGTCATAACCCCCCATACTATCGTTGAAAGGATTCAGTATAAATATTTCCTTATACCCCAAACTGACAACTCTAATTTGTAGATAATTTACAACAATAGGCGCGTGTTGCGTCATCAGTTCCCGGGCACATAACGCAATATGCGCCCTGATTGATGGCAACATAGCCGGATGAAGCCGCAAAGGAGCCAATTAGAGATGCCTGGCCTGCAAAGGATATCAGACATAAATCATGCAAAAACAAACAGATACACCAAAGCCAACAGCGAACAGGCGCACATTGCGCCACAAGGAGAGACCAACCATCGCCGAGTAAGGGCGGCTCAGGAGGCATTTCAGACAGGAGAATGCACCTGCCTATAAGAAATTTCTACAATGAGATCGGCGGGATTGGTCACAAAAGGCAAAAACCGTGAGGCAGCATACAACGACCCCCAAAGCCATGAAGCTTAGGGGTGAACTGCCATTGAAGATTACCAAAACATGAAAATGATTTCTTACAAGAAAGGGCCAAAAACGCCCTCCTCTCGTTTAGAGGTTATCTTGCACAGGGAAGCTTGCAAGACAAGAGCGGAAGAGCGCCAAGGGGCGAGCAAAGAGAAGAGCGAAAGAAAAAAGAAAGGAGGGATTGAAAAAGTAAAAAAAAAGGCATGGTGACCAGAATGTCACCATGCCTTTGAGCAAGCAGCACATCAGCCGCCAGAGAGTCCCTTAATGACCAGCGCCATGACCGCTATCAGCAGCGCCACCGTCACCATGAAGCCGCTCAAAACCTTTTACGCCGATATGGCAGAAGGTACAGCGCTTATTAGAGGCAAAGGCCATATCCCCGTCATGACACGCACCGCAATACTTGCCGTCATACAATGACTCCATGGTGAAATCATCATTCTGCTCAGCAGCACCAGCTTCCATTTCAAAAATATCATCATGACAGCTGTCACATTCAAGTCCCACATCCATGGTGTGGACCTTGTGAGAAAAATCAACGGCCTTAACCGGTTTCACAAAAATAATCGGCTCCTCTGGACCATAGATATCCTCATCATACTCTTCACCAACCGCGTGGCCGACACTGAAGAACAGGAGTGCGCCAAACACCAAAATAGTCAACAAGCTCTGAGCGCTCTTATCATTAAATTTCATTGCATTCCTCATGTATGTTTTAGCAG
>JAVLBA010000036.1:0-26142 GCA_031581485.1 Desulfurivibrionaceae bacterium
GGGCGTCAAAGGCGGTGGCCAGCGCACCGGTGAAGTCGCCTGTGGCCACGTACGAGTTGTAGGTAGTATCATCTACAACTACGTCAACGGGATGCATGCCGGCACCACCAAAGTCGGCATGGCAGCTCAGGCACCAGTCCGACATACCGGTGCCGTAGTTGGTGTAGTCACCATACGATGTGCTATAGCTGTTTGAAGAAGTGGCCACCGGGGCGGCCGCCGTGATCGTCTTAAAAGCGGCATCGCCCAGCAGGCGGAAGTTGCCGTGGATGGAGCCGTCCGCGGGATCAGCCGCGCCATAGGAGCCGGAGACCGAGATGGGGCCGGTGCCGGCGGCAGTGCCACCGCTGACCTGGCCATGGGGATCATGACAGCTGGTACAGCCCAGGGTACTGGCGGTCATGGTGCCGCCCGGCGCTGTGGTATTGGTAGGATCGGCGGCAAAGCCGAAGTCCGCGGCCACGATATTATGGCCGTGGTTCTCGGCCAGGGACTCTCGCTCGATACGATCAAACCAGGTATAGCCGGTCTTGACCCAGAAAAAGTCACCGCCCTGATTGGTATTGGCACCGTTGGCGCTGGCAATGTGATAGCCGCCGCCGCCGTCATGGCAGTTGAGGCAGGTGGAGCTGGCGTCCGAGCCCTTCATCAGGGCAGCACCTGTAGTATCAGCTATCCGGGCGTTATCGGCCGAGTTATGCATAGAATGGCAGCCGTCGCAGTGGGCCACACCGCCGCCGTGAAAGGCCAGGGCATTACCGCCCATGGCCAGGGTCAAGAGTCCGGCACCAGCCAGTGCCAAGGTATAGGTCTTCTTCATTGCATCCTCCAACAATCTCTGTTTCTTCTTTTTTTGACAATCTCCGACAGCCCAGCCATCCCGCCAGGGGATCTGTGACTTTGTGCCCCTGCCTTGCGACAGGTTTACCTTTTTCGAAGGATGTGTTTTGCGGCTCACAAAAGCCGACTTTTTTCTCTCCGTACTAGGTAACTGTCCTTCTCCTGCTGGTTCTCCACCTCCTTATCTGTGGTAACGAGGCCGGAGCCTCCTTGTGTGCGGCCGGGGAAGGCAGCCTCCTCCCTGGTCACTGGAAGACGAGCCGGAAGACGCTGACGCCGCGGTTGGCGGCCTGGGCCACATAGAGCCTGCCCGCCTCCCCGTCCACGGCAATGTCATCCGGCACGATGAGATTCTCCTCCCCGTTGCCGCGATGGCCGAATTCCCCGAGGAATTCGAAGTTGTGGTCAAAGACCATGACCACCGACCGCAGCCGATCAGACACATAGATGTTGCCGTGTCCGTCGCCGGCGATGCCGGCGACCACTCCGAATTTGCCCGGTCCGCTTCCCGAACGGCCGAAGCTCTCGAGAACACCGGCCTGCTCAAGGCGGAAGGCGGCAAAGAGCACGGGCACCGTGAAATAGATGGTGCCTTGGTCATCCACCGCAAATCCGCCCATCTCAAGCCCTTGCGTCTTTTTTCTCTCCCGGTCCTGCTCCGCTGCCATGTCCTGCAGTTGGACGCCGAGCCGATGCAGCTTTTTGAACTCTCCCTCGCGGCTCACCACCAGGATGCGCAGAGAGGCGCTATCCACCAGATAAAAGGAGTTGTTCCGGTAGACCAGGCAATCGGTATTGAAGGTCTCCATGGCCGGCGGCAGACCGCTGAGTTCGATGCGGCCCTCAGGCTCGCCCCGGTAATCCAGGGTCATGATGCTGGCGGCCCCGGCCCGGTTGGAGAGGAG
This sequence comes from Desulfurivibrionaceae bacterium, assembly GCA_031581485.1. Lineage (GTDB taxonomy): Bacteria > Desulfobacterota > Desulfobulbia > Desulfobulbales > SURF-16 > BM506. Next base: position 1,746 of record JAVLBA010000036.1, read on the forward strand.
ATAGATGGAGCCATCCTCTCCCACGGTCATGTCGGCCACTGAGCCGGCATTGTCCTGCAGCTCAAAGGTGAAGATCTCCATGCCGTTTTCATTGAAGATCTGCACCTGCCTGTCGCCGCGGTTGAAGGTGTAGATCTCCCGAAAGCGCTGATCCACATCAAGCCGGGCCCATTGGGAAGGAATGGTGCCGGAAAAATCAGAGAGCATGTACTGAAAGTCCGCCTTGACCCCGGCCGCGGCAGGGGTGGCTGCAGAGAGCGCGGCACAGAGGGCAAAAAGGGCGATGCAATATGTGTGGGCCTGCTGATTTCTTTTCATGGTGATAAGGGATTGAGCAAGGAGCATGCCAGGGCCCTCTTCTTTTATTAAATTCCAATAATCACGACTAGATATAGAACAAAAGAGCTCCCGGTGCAGGCAGGGGGAGTGGCCCGGATTGGGGATATGGCCAGATGGCATTGGTGATTTCGCCCCCGAAAAATGGGGGTTATTTCTGCGGGCAATCTCAAAATCACCATAATCCATGGCCGATTCGGTCGCCGGAGCGGGCCGAGTCCCTCTGGCAGAGATGTTTGGGGATATAACCAGAGGGGGGGCGGTGATATTCCCACTCGGGGCTTGGAGTTAGAAAGAAGAACGGCAGAAAAGCCTGGTCAGGCCGGGCCGGAGAAGGGAGGTGCCCTGCTGGCACATGAATTGCTGACTAGATCTCAACACCCTTCTGCCAAGGAGAATATGTGCAAAAGAAAATCCTGATTATTGATGACGACTATCTGATTCTATACGGTCTGAGCAAGGCCCTGCGCAGTGACACCACTGACGTCACCACGGTCCCATCGGCCACCGGGGCCGTGGAAGAGCTGGCCCATGCGCCTTATGATCTCTGCCTGATGGATCTCCACCTGCCGGATGCCAATGGCTTTGAACTGATGAAGACCATCAGAAGGACCTGGCCGCACACCAAGATAATCGTCATGACGGCCAGCTTCTTGAATGATGAGGATTTGAGTGCCAAGATCACAGAGGCGGCCACCAACGGCGCCTGCCACTTCCTGCCCAAGCCCTTTGATATCGGCGAACTGAAGGAGATTATCAGCGGGGTTTTAAACGCGGATCCTTCCCGGCTGCCCTGGGAGATGGCGGCCGGCCAGATGACCCGGCAGACCAGAAAACATTCCCGCCATGGCTACGCCCAGGAGATGGAGATCGCCCTTGTCGATGCGCAGGGGAGAAATCCCCCGCCCCCCAGCACCACCGCCACCTCCATTGACATCTCCGAAGGAGGGGTGGGACTGCGCACCTGTTTCCCTTTGCGCGGCAGTCAGATGATCAGCATGCGCTCCGGCTTGAGTGAGAAGATGGGCGTTGTGGTCTGGAACAGAATGGGGGCTGACAACACATGTCGAGCCGGGATACGTTTCGTCTGAGAAACGGGGAGGGGCACCGCTGTTTTTTGCAACGGCAGGGCGGAAGGATTCCCAGCCCCCCGAAAAGGGGGCAGGGGTTACGAAAGGCGGCGATTATTCCAGGCCGAATTTTTTGACCTGATATCTGAGGGTGTCGTAGCTGACCCGCAGGAGCTGGGCCGCCTTGGTCTTGTTGTGGTTTGTGCGGTCCAGGGCCTGCTGAATGAGGTCCTTCTCCACTTCGTCCAAGGCAATGCCCTCCTCCGGCAGAATGATCTTCGCATTTTTGCGGCGCTCTTTCTTCTGATAACCGGTGAGATCGGCGGGGAGATGGGTGGTGGAGATCTGGGCCGATTCTTCAAGCACCACGCACCGTTCAATGACATTGCGCAGCTCCCTGATGTTGCCCGGCCAGTGGTGACGGACCAGGGCCTTTTCCGCCTCCGGCGAAAAGGATTGCAGATTCTTTTTCTGATATTTGTGGGCGAAATTCTTGAGGAAATACCTGGTCAGCAGGGGGATGTCCTCCTTGCGCTCCCGCAGCGGCGGCAGATGGACGGCAAAGGTATTGAGGCGGTAAAAGAGATCCTCCCGGAAGGCCCCGCTGGCCACGGCCTCATTAAGATCCCGGTTGGTGGCGGCAATTATGGTGGCGTCAAAGGAAAGATCAACCTTGCCGCCCAGGCGTCGCACCATTCTGGTCTCCAGCACCCTCAGGAATTTACTCTGGACGTCAGTGCGCATATCACCTAATTCATCCAGCAGCAGGGTGCCTCCATTGGCCAGCTCAAAGACGCCCTTCTTGTCTGATTTGGCATCGGTGAAGGCGCCGCGCGTGTGACCGAACAGCTCGTCTTCTATAAGGTTTTCAGGCAGGGCGGTACAGTTGATGGCGACAAAGGGGGCATAGGTGCCGCTGCTTTCTTCTTCACAGTGGAGCAGGTCATGAAAATAGCGGGCCAGCACCTCCTTGCCGGTACCTGATTCGCCGGTGATGAGCAGCATCCCGGTGCGGGCCTTGGCAAACATCTCCACCTGGCTGAGGATGTCCTGCATGGCCGGAGAGTTACCGGCCACCTGGCTGTCCATGCAGACCTGGCCGCTGCGGCGCAGATAGTCTACTTCATCCTTGAGCCGGGAGGTCTCCAGGATGTTGGCCACCACAATCAACACCTCTTCAATGTTGAAGGGTTTGGTGAGATAGTCGGCAGCGCCGAGCTTCATGGCCCGGATGGCGGAGTGGGCCGAGTCATCGCTGGTGAGCATGATCACCGGAATCTGGACCTTCTCCCGGGTCATTTCCTCCAGGATCTCCAGGCCATTGTATTCTTCGTCAAGCTGGATATCCAGGAGGACCAGGTCGGGCTGCCAGGCCACGATTTTATTAAGGAGATCCTGGCCGCTGGTCTCAAACTTGGTTTCATAACCCTCTTTCTGCAGAGAACGGGCCAGCATGGTGACGATGAGCTCATCGTCGTCCACCAGAAAAATCCTGCCATTCTTTTTCATTGTCCTGTCCCCATGCTGATGCTGAAAAACTAGAGAGACGCTCGTTTAGTAAAATTCAGGAAACCGTAAACACCAGGGAAAATCAACCCATAAATTATAGTACCTGCCAGCCCCCCCTGCCTGGCAGGCTCCATTAACCCAAGGCCGCAGGAACCAGAAGCGCCTGGTGCAGCCGAGACGATTTCCTGAGGAGCCAAGGCGACCCGTGATCACCAGCCCGCTCAAAGAGGCAACCATATCCAGGAGTTGTCTCTTTGACCTCCCCAGGGCCCAACACTTCCCTTATCTTTTTTATTGACACTCCTGGATCCAGCCAGTATTATACCGTATTGTCTTACGAGACCAAGGGCCATACAGCATACCCGCCCGGGACTTAGCCCCCCATATAAGGGTCATATATACCACCATCTACACACCCACACCTCTTCGAAAGCGATCACTTATCCTCATCTCTGCCTCTACCCCCCCTTCCCGAAAACGATTAGGCATTATTGATCCCGGCGCCCACAGCATTGATGCGGGCGGGATGATTCCTGTGAGTCTCTTCGTCATGACGGCAGCAGCAAGGCGAGGCATATCAATATAGATTACGTTTTGTTGGCTTTGCAAAAGGCAAAGTCGACAGTTGCTTCACCTGGCCTCCCCTGCATGCAGGTGGTTCCGGGACAGACAGCGACATTATAGTTTTGGCGACAAAACTTTACCGGGCCGCATCCTTAAAGATCGGCCCATTTAAAAAGCGGTTCCCCATGGGAATCCAGCTCAAAGGAGTAGTACAAGATGGCAGAAGGAACAGTTAAATGGTTTAACGACGCAAAAGGTTTTGGTTTTATTGAGCAGGACGGCGGCAAGGATGTTTTCGTTCATCACAATGCAATCCAGGCTGAAGGTTTTAAATCTCTTCAGGAAGGCGCTCGGGTTACCTTCGACGTTGTCGACGGCCCCAAAGGTCCTGCCGCTGAGAATGTTAGAACCATGTAAGCATCGATAGCGACACATTGTAAAAAACCCCGCTTCATGCGGGGTTTTTTTTTACCCAAATATCCTTGCTCCCTGAACAGCAACCTCCACAAAGGACAAAATCTTGGCCAGAACAAACTATTCATTTGAAAAGCGCCAGAAAGAATTGGCAAAGAAAAAGAAAAAAGAAGAAAAAAAACAACGCAAGCTGGAAAAACAGGCCATGCCGGACGGGGAAAAGGAGCTGGATTTCCCTCAGCAAGATTAACAACGGTATGTCCATTGCCCTAAAAACCGATCACTGCCCCGAGAATAGCTGATGCAAGCTCTGTTTGAAAAAATGCTGACCGATGTCGGCCTCTCCACCCCTGTAGCCCAAGTTGTTATTCTGGCGCTCTCCATTGTAGTCATTGCTGCGCTGAGCTACCTGGCGTCCAGGCTGACCATCCGCCTGATTATCCCCTTTTTCGTCCGGGCGGCGGCCCTGAGCAAATCCCACTGGGACGATATCCTGGTCAAAAACCGCTTTTTCCATCATTTATCGGCCCTTATTCCGGTGGTGGTGGTCTATACCACAGTGGATCTCCTGCTGGCCGACCATCCTTTTTTCGCCGAGGTTGTCAGACGGCTGGCCATGACCATTCTGGTCTTCATCGCCGTCCGGATGATCGATGCCATTCTCCATACCGTTGCCGAGATCTATAAACGCAGCGAGTCGGCGATAAAAAAACCCATAGGCGGCTATCTTTCGGCAATCAGGATTATTCTCTTCATCCTGGCCGGCATTTTCATTGTCTCCACCCTCACCGACAAATCACCCTGGGGCATCTTCAGTGTCCTGGGCGGCCTGACTGCGGTGGTCCTGCTCATCTTCAAAGACACCATTCTCGGCTTTGTGGCCAGTCTCCAGTTGTCCAGCAACGACATGGTCCAGGTGGGAGACTGGATTGAAATGCCCAGCTTTGCGGCTGACGGGAATGTCATAGATGTCACTATCCATACGGTGAAGGTGCAGAACTGGGACAAGACCATCACCACTATCCCCACCTATGCTCTGGTCTCCAATTCCTTTAAAAACTGGCGGGGCATGACCAATTCCGGGGGCCGGCGCATCAAGCGGGCCCTCTGCCTGGATATGAACTCCGTGACGTTTTGCACCCCTGAAATGCTGGAAAAATTTAGCCGCTTCAGCCTGCTCAAAGAGTATCTTCACCAGAGACAGGCGGAGATTGATCTCTACAACCAGGAGCATGATCTTGATTGCAACTCCGTGCCCAACGGCCGGCGGCAGACCAATATCGGCGTCTTCCGTGCCTACATCAAGAGCTTCCTGGCCAACAACCCCAAGATCAATAAAGAGATGACCTTCATGGTCAGGCATCTGGAGCCCACCCCCAAGGGGCTGCCCATGGAAATATATGTCTTCAGCAGCGACAAGGTGTGGGCCAATTACGAAGAAATCCAGGCCGATATTTTTGATCACATCCTGGGAGTATTGCCGGAATTCGGCCTGCGGGCCTTTCAGGAGCCCTCGGGCCTCGACTTTCAGGCCCTCCAGGGCGGCGGCGGCCAAGGCCGGCCCGTAAGGGAGACCGAAGACCAGCCCTCCATCAGGCCCGCTCTTCAGGAAGGGGAAGGACCAGAGTAATCACCGCCCCCGAACCTGACCACCCCTTTTCTGATAATCTTGGGCCATAATCTGCCCAAAAGCACGTTGGGAAAAGGGTGCCGGGGATTTGCCGGAGCTAGGCCTTGCGGGCATAGCTGGTCAATAATTTGTCGAGATTGTTGGCAAAGGATTGCCGATCCCTTTGGGTGAGAGCCGGCGGACCACCGGTATCGATGCCGTTGGAGCGGAGGGTATCCATAAAGTCCCTGACATTGAGCCGTTCCCTGATATTTTCGGCTGAATAGAGTTCCCCGCGCGGATTAAGGGCAAGAGCGCCCTTTTCCACCGCCTCGGCGGCCAAAGGAATATCCGCGGTGACCACCAGATCCCCCCTGGTGAGCCTTTTGACAATTTCATTGTCCGCCACATCACACCCCGCTGCCACCTGCACAAATCCAATAGCAGCGGAGCGCGGTATGCGCAGGGGATGGTTGGCCACCAGGGTCAGCTTCAGGCCGGTGCGCTCTGCCGCCCTGAAGAGAATATCCTTGATCACGCCGGGACAGGCATCGGCGTCTACCCATATTTTCATTTTCTCTCACTGCAGTTGACTGCGGGTTCATCTGGAATCTCGGGCCCTGTCTGCTGCCCTGTCTCCAAGGCAGAAGCTGTCAGGGGGAGCCTTCATGGAAGGCGGCCACCGCCTCCGGGTCACGCTGGGCGATCTGGCGGGCCACCTTGGCCGGCACCACCTCATAGGTGGCGGCCAGTCTGACAATGGCCAGCTGGCCGCGGCTGAGCTGCTCCGCCATCTCGGGCGCGACAAAGATCCGCTTTATCTTGTTCTCTTCCACAAAATTGTAGGGCTCACCCCGTTCATCCCGGGCCAGCCTGTTATCCTCAATGAGCTGTTTCACCTGGGCCTTCTGCTCGCCCTGCCGCTTCTCCTCAAGGCGCTGCCTATTGAGCTCCTTGTTGCGCCTGGCCTGGGCCTCCTGCTCCTCCCGGGCCTTATTGGTGGCCTTTTCAGGAAGGGCGCCCTTGTCCTGCTTACGGCTGGCCCGTTTTTCGTGTTGCGCCTTCTTCACCTGCTTTTTGTTGACCAGCCCGGCCTTTAAAAGCTGATCCTGAAAGGGGTTGCCCATGCTCTTTTCCTCCCGGGGGCATCCAGCCCCCAGTTTTGCCGCCTTGATGCTCTTTGGCCTGCCCGACCATGCCTCTTGCTGAAAGGGACATGTGTATCATGTTCCCCTGAAAAAGGTAAGGGGTGAGCCCTTTTAACGAGGCAGATCAGTAAAGAAATTCGCTTGCGGGAGAAAACGAGGGGGATACAAAAATAAATCTCCATAGAAATCATGGCCGGCCCGGCGCCCCGCCCACCACGGCAAGGAGCATGGTTATTGTCAGGCGCTTTCCTTTTGGGCTTTTGTCTGGGCGGGCCAGCACCTGCCGCCCTGGTTACCGCGGCCCCCACATTTACCGTCCTGTTCGATCTGCAGCGTGACGTGGTGGATCTGAAAATCGTGGCGCAGCCGTTTCATGACTTCCAGCAGAAAATCATCACTGCCTCCTTCCGGCATAACCAGGTGGGCGGTGAGCATGTTTTCCGTGGTGCTGCCGGCCCAGATATGGAGATCGTGGACAGCGGTGACACCGGGCTGGCGGCCCAGGAAATCCAGCACCTCATCTGAATCGATATGGGGGGGCACCCCGGCCATGGTGAGGTGGAATGAATCCCTCAACAGCCCCCAGCCGGTGATGAGGACCACCAGGGCGATGGCGATGGAGACCAGGGGATCGAGCCATTGCCAGCCGGTGGCGGCAATGGCAAAGCCGGCCCCCACCACCCCGGCCGAAACCAGGGCATCAGCGGCCATGTGCAGAAAGGCGCCCTTGATGTTGAGGTCATGCTTGCGGCCGGAGACGAAGAGCAGGGCGGTGGCCGTATTGATCACCACACCCACGGCCGCCACCATGATGATGGTAGCGCTGTCCGGCGTGGCAGGCGCTCTGAAGCGCCCCACTGCCTCCCAGATGATAATGGCCATGGCGCCATAGAGCAGCAGGGCGCTGGACAAGGAGGCCAGGATGGTGGCCTTTTTAAAGCCGAAGGTATGTCTGGCCGTGGCCCCCCGCTTGCTTATGGCCATGGCCCCCCAGGCCAGGAGCAGGGTCATGACATCAGAGAAATTATGGCCGGCATCAGCCAGCAGGGCCAGGGAGTTGCCGATAACACCGTAGACAGCCTCCACCACCACAAAGGCCAGATTGAGGCTGATGCCTATGGCAAAGGCCCGGTTGAAATCGGGGGGAGTATGGGAATGCTCATGGTCCATGGTTGTTCTCCAGCCACTACGAGGACAGGGGGAGGGAGAGGGCCAACTGGCGCCTTTGTTTTTTTTACCATGCGGGTGGTCCCCCAGGCAAGTTGCGCCCTGCCCTTCTCCTTATTTATTTGATTTATTTAACAAATTAATGGATAATTATTTTCTGCATTTCTTGTACGATCATGCTGCCCAACTCTTTTCAGTGCCGCCCTTATTTAGTCCTCGAGTTCTATGCAGGAGATACCATTGGCCACCTCCGCAGCCTCCAAAAAAAAGGCGCCCAACAAAAAGAGCATTCCCCTCCTGCTGATCCTGATCGCCGCCGGCCTGGCCGGTAATTATTCCCACTTGCCGCTCTTCCTCAATATCGATTTCCTGTTCGGCTCCATCTTCGCCATGCTGGTCCTGCAATTCTGCGGGGTCGGCCGGGCCATTCTGGCGGCCGCCATCATTTCCAGCTATACCGTGATCCTCTATAATCACCCCTATGCCCTTATCATCATGACCGGTGAGGTGGCCGCTGTGGGCTGGCTCATGGAACGGCGCAGAATGGGGATGGTGCTGGCCGACACACTTTACTGGCTCGTCATCGGCATGCCGCTGCTCTATTTTTTCTATCATATTGTCATGCATGCCCCTGACAGCAATACCCATATGCTCATGACCAAACAGGCGGTGAACGGCATTGCCAACGCCCTCATCGCCCGGCTGATCTTCACCTCTTTTCTCCTCTGGTCCCGCGCCTGGCTCATGCCCTACCGTGAGATTATCTACAACCTGCTCGCGTTTTTTGTCTTGATGCCGGCCCTGCTTTTGCTGGCCGTGGGCAGCAGGGAGGATTTTGCCGAAACAGACCACCATGTGCGCTCAACCCTGATTCAGGAGAGCCAGAGCCTCACCAATCGCCTGGAAACCTGGGTGGAAAACCGAAGATCCACCATCGTCCATCTGGCTGAGATGGCTGCTTCCCGCCCCCCAGGGGAGATGCAGGCCCCTCTGGAGCAGGCCCAAAAATCAGATGTCAATCTGCTGCGGATCGGCCTGCTGGACCGTCAGGCAACCACCCTGGCCTACGCCCCCCGGCGCGAGGAAACAGGCCAGACCAACATCGGCAAGAGTTTTGCGGATCGCCCCTACATCCCCTTGCTCCAGCAGAGCCGCAGGCCGCTACTCTCCGAGGTGATGATGAGCAGAGTGCCACCCCCCAGACCCGTTGTCGCCATGATGGCGCCGGTGCTCATTGCTGGCGAGTATGGCGGCTTTATCGGCGCTATTCTGGCCCTGGAACAGATCAGGCTCCACCTGGATAAGAGTACCGACACCCACGCCGCCCTCTACACCCTGCTGGACAAAAACGACCATATCATCATGACCAATCGTCCTGATCAAACCATCATGACCCCCCTGAAGCGGGGCAAAGGGGAGATTTATCATCTTGATGACGGGATCAGCCAATGGGTGCCCAGGCTGCCCTCCAAGACGGCGGCCGCGGAACAGTGGCAGCATTCGTCTTACCTCATAGAGTCCACCATCGGCACCCTGTCGGAATGGCAGCTCATTTTAGAGCAACCGGTGGTGCCCTTCCAGAAGACCCTCTACAAAAACTATACCGGCAAATTGACCCTGCTCTTTGTGATCTTGCTGGGCGCCCTGGCCCTGGCTGAATTATTGAGCCGTTGGATCGTCGCCACCCTGGAAAAGCTCCAGCAGCTCACCCGCGATCTGCCCATCCGGCTGAGGAACCAGGGCAACAATATTGCCTGGCCAGACAGCAGCATCAAAGAGGCGCATTATCTGATCAACAATTTCAGGACAATGGGAGATTTGCTGTCAAAGCAGTTCCATGAGATCCAGCAGATCAACAAATCGCTGGAACAGCGGGTGCAAGAGCGGACCCGGGAACTGGCTGAGAGCCAGGAGAAGTTTCGCACCGTTGTAGATTACAGCTATGGCTGGGAGGTGTGGGATGATCCTGCCGGCGCCTGCCTCTATTGTTCTCCTTCCAGCGCCCGGGTTACCGGCTATCCTCCTGCTGCCTTCCAGGCCGACCCAGATCTGCGGGAGCGGCTGATTCATCCCGATGATCTACCCAGCTGGAAGGCCCACTATGAGGCCGTGCATGCCCGCCCAGAGGAGGCGGAGGCCGGGCCGGGAGCCAACAAAGAATTCGACTTCAGAATCATCCGTGCTGACGGCGAAATCCGCTGGATCAGCCACCTCTGCCATCACATTTATGATGCCCAAGGCCGCGACCTGGGCCATCGCATCTCCAACCGGGACATCACCGATCGCAAGCGTCTGGAGGCCGAGCTTGTAAAGGCCAGAAATCTTGAGTCCCTTGGCATCCTGGCCGGCGGCATTGCCCACGATTTCAACAATCTGCTGCAGGGGCTTCTGGGTAATCTCGAAATTGCCAAGATGAAGAGCGAGAAAGCAAGCCCGGCCTACCGCTTTCTGGAACAGGCCGAGCAGGTGTCCGGCGCCGCCATCCAGCTCACCCGGCAGCTTATTGCCTTTTCGGCCGGCGGCAACTGCCAGCCGACAATCATCCAGCCGGCCCGCCACATCAGAGAAGAAAGCCTGGCCACCTTGGCCGATTCCGGCCTGGCAGTCGAATTTGACCTGCCCGCTACCCTGTGGGACATCAAAATTGATCCATCTCAATTTGACAATGTCATCAAACAGATGGTGATCAACGCCATGGAGGCCCTCCCCGCTCTGGCAGAGAACAGGCTGCGGATTACGGCCGCCAATCTCTCCTTAACAAAGAATCAGGCCACCTCTCTGACCCTTGCCCCTGGCAACTACCTGAAGATCTCCATCCAGGACCAGGGGAGCGGCATCCCCAAAGAGTATCTGCCCCTCATCTTTGATCCCTATTTTTCCACCAAGGAACGCGGTTCCCAGAAGGGCATGGGACTCGGGCTGGCCCTCTGTGATGCCATCATCAGAAAGCAGGGCGGCACCATCACGGTGGAGTCCACCGTCCACCAGGGCACCACCTTTCATATCTATCTCCCCGCTGCAGCTGTTTGAAAAAACTGATTACCACCGAATCTCAGCCATTGCCCGAGGGTGTCTTTATTGAGGTTCCCCATTCAGTATTGAGCAGTTTTTGCCTCTAAAAAAAGAAAAAGAATTTTAAGTGTCTGAGCGTAGCGAGTTTTTAAAATTCCCTTTTTTTAGAGGCAAAAACTGCGGGCCGTTAGGCCAATGCTGCTGGGGTGCCCTTTCTTTTGGGTTACTTTTCTTTGGGCAAGCAGCCAGCGAAGTGGGCGAAGAAAAGTAACCATACACCTGGCAGGCAACCAAGTCTCAATAACAGCCACAGCCCTACTTGAGGCACACTCTGTAAACGGAGCAACAGGTTGGATGAATTTCGTTAGATCACCCGCTGGGGCGTTCTCCTACGATTTCCGCATTCATGCTGGCTGAGATTCGGTGGTAATCAGAAAACTTTAAGTGATACCCTGCATTAGTTGCCAAAGGTCAGCCTGTTGAAGCCGCCCTCTGCATACCAGGGACGGCTGGCGCTGAAGCCGGTTATTTCGACGATATAGAGCTCGACAAGCAGGTAGACCTTGGTTCCTTTGCGGGTGCAGACGGTCATGCTCTGGCCATGGTCGCCCAGGGAGGTGTGGAGATGGATTTTCGGTTCATCCTCCTCGTCCCAGTAGATGGAGCCGGTGCCCAGCAGCTCCCGGGGTGAATCGACCTTTGCCCAGACAGGTTTTGGCGGCATGACAGGCTCCTTGGGCCCCACCACCACATCCGCCTCCGCCAGGGCGCCGATGCAGTGAAACCAGCCGTTTCTGATTTTTTCCTTTTTGACAACCTGCTGCAGGCCGCCCAGAAAATCATCCCCGTGGTCAAAGCGGACAATAAAGACCCGGTTCATGGTGCCGCTGCGGTATTCCATTTTCTACTCCTTCTGTAACTTGGCCGTGGTGGCCGCTGCCTGGAGGGCGCGAAAAATCTCCCGGGTATAGGTGATCTTGCGGGACCTGGAAAAGCGCAGCGCTGATTTTCTGATCGCCATTTCATCCAGGTCGGGGAAAAGAGAGAGGGCCATCTCCAGGGCCGGGGAGGGCCAATCCGGCCCCAGGGTTGTATCTTCGTGAAAGGCCTCATCCGCAGCGGCCAGGACGTCGCTGATGATGTCGTCGCGTAACCTTTCCAGTTCATGGAACTCGGCATTCTTTTTGAGCTGGGATCCTTTCCGTTCCTCCAGGAAATTGCGCAGCGGCTCCGGATCTATTTCTCTGATCTGCTTGGTGATGTATTTGATCTGCCTCTTGCGGGCCCCGGCCTTTACAGAGTGGGCGGCGATGAGCTCCTGCTTGAGGAAATCATCACAGGGCAGTTTCTTGATCTGCTGGGCGGAGAGATCAGCCAGTTCCATGGCCAGGCTTTCTATCTGTTTGGCCTGGCGTTTTTTTTCAGAGCGGGAAATGAGATAGGACACGGGTGACTCCGTGGAAAGATTGTTTGAAAAAAGAGGAGGGCAGGCCCCTTGCTGCCCGCCTTTTATAAGTTGCCCGGCAGGGTGTAAGGGATTACACTCTTTTTTTTGGTAGGTCCAGGAAATCCTTATGGTTCCTTGTCTGGCACCCCCATGAAAAAGAGATTCTTGTTGATTATATAAAAGGAAAGGCCAATGATTGCATTGAAAAAATTTATTGTAACCCAGCCCACCAGGATTCATTTCGGGGCGGGCATGGTGGAGAGTCTGCCCCAGGTGGTCAGGGATTGTGGCGGCACCAAGGCCCTTCTCGTTGCCGACCCCGCCCTTGAGCAGGTGGGTCTGCTGGCGAAAATCACAGCTCCTTTGGCAGCAGCGGGTATGGAGTATCTCCTTTTTGATCATGTTGATCCGGAGCCGGGTCTGCTCCTGGCCGATGAGGGCACTGCGCTGGCCAAGGAGAACGGCTGCGATTGTGTGATCGGGGTGGGCGGTGGTTCCGCCATGGACGTGGCCAAGGCCATCAGCATTCTGATCACCAATGGCGGCAAGGCCGAAGAGTATCTGGGCCTGGGCAAGATCAAAAAGGCCGGGGTGCCCAAAATCATGGTGCCCACCACGGCCGGGACCGGCGCTGAGGTCACCTTTACCGCTGTCTTTATCAATGAAAAGACGAAAAGCAAGGGGGGCATGAATGGCGATCCCCTCTACCCGGATGCCGCTCTTCTTGATCCCACCCTGACCGTCACCCTCCCTCCCCATATTACGGCCGCTCCGGGCATTGATGCCTTTGTCCATGCCATGGAGGCCTTTACCTCCACCCAGAGCCACGCCCTTTCTGATATGTACGCCCTGCAGGCCATGGAGCTTATCAGCAGGAATCTGCCCCTGGCCTATGCCAATGGCGCTGATCTTGAGGCCCGCAGCAATATGCTCCTGGGGTCGCTGCTGGCCGGCAAGGCCCTGGCTACAGCCGGCGTCGGTCTTATTCATGCCATGGCCTATCCCTTGGGCGGCATGTTCGGTATCTCCCACGGTCTGGCCAATGCCGTGCTCATGCCCTTTGTGGTGGATTATAATATTATCGCTGCCCCCCGCAGATATGCCCGCATTGCCGAGATCATGGGCTATGACATCAGTGGTCTGAGCCGGCGCCAGGCAGCCGCTACAGCCGTGGAGGCGGTCTATAACCTCAATAATGACGTGGCCATCCCCACCTGTCTCGCGGATCTTGATATCCCGGCCGACAAGATCCCGGAGATGGCGGCAATTGCCCTCACCGTCACCCGGCCGGTGGAAAATAACCCCCGCCGGGCCACTTTGGCTGAGGTGATCGGCCTTTATGAGATGGCCCATGAGGGGTGGTGAAATGGGAAGGCAGAAATCAGGACCAGGGTTTAGAAGAGAGGAATCAGCAGTCAGGGGTCAGGGAAAAGCAGGAGGAAACGATGCCAGGTTTTGAAGTTTTTGGAGCAGAAGAGAAGAAAGAGATCATGGATGTCCTTGATACCGGGGTGCTGTTTCGGTATGAATTCGGCGAGCAGCGCCAGGGGATTTTCAAGGTCCGGGAATTTGAAGAGAAGTTTGCCGCCCATTGCGGCGTTCAGCACGGCCAGGCCGTGACCTCCGGCACGGCCGCCCTCCAGGTGGCCATGATAGCCCTGGGTATCGGTCCCGGCGATGAGGTGATCACCCAGGGCTTTACCTTTGTCGCCACCTGGGAGGCGATCTTTGCTGTGGGTGCGGTACCGGTCTTCACCGAGGTGGATGAGACCCTTAATATGGATCCCGCTGACCTGGAGAAGAAGATCACCCCCCGCACCAAGCTCATTATTCCCGTGCACATGCTGGGGGCCCAAGCCCGCATCAAGGAGATTCTGGCGGTGGCCGACAGGCACGCTCTTCCCGTGCTCGAGGATACGGCCCAGGCCCCGGGTGCCCGGCTCGGTGGCAAGGCCCTGGGCAGCTTCGGCGTCTGCGGCACCTTTTCCTTTGATGCCGTGAAGACCATCACCACCGGTGAGGGCGGCATGGTCATCACCAACGATGCAACCCTCTGGCGGCGGATGAGCGAGTATCATGACCATGGCCACGACCATGTGGCTAATCCCGGCGGCCGGGGCGGCGAGGGGCGCAGCTTCATCGGCTTTAATTACCGGATGATGGAGATTCAGGGCGCCATCGGTCTGGCCCAGCTGGCCAAGCTTGATGATATCGTGGCCCGGCAGCAGCAGAACAAGGCGGCCCTCAAGGAGGCGGCGGCCCATATCCCGGGGGTGACTTTTCGGACCATTCTTGATGAGCAGGGTGATTCCGCCTCTTTCCTGGCCTTCTTTCTGCCGGACGCGGAGGCCGCCGCCAGGGTGAACGCCCTCCTGGCGGCAAATGGCGCCGGGGCCATGGCCTTTGGGGAAAACACCTGGCATTTCTATCCCAAATGGGAACATCTGCTGGCCGGTTCCACCCTGACCAGATCGGGCTGGCCCTTTAACGATGCCAGGGGCAAGAAGCGGGTGGTCTATGACCCCCACCTTCTGCCTCAGTCCGCGGCGCTCATGGATCGTCTCCTGGTCTACCAGGTGCCGGTCAAACTCCCTGAGGAACGGCTGCGTCAGATAACAGAGGCCCTCAACAGGGCGGTTGATTATTAATAACCCCCTGGTGGGGCAGTGCAAAAATGGGCGAAGGAGCACTCTTCTTCGCCCATATTTTTTGGTGATCTGTTCAGCCCTTGTCCAGGGCCCCCAGCCCTGCCTTCATGGACCGGGTGGGATCTATTTCTTTGGGTACACCACGGGCAGAGCGGCCCTTTTCCACTCATCCAGGCCGCCGCGCAGGTTGTAGATCTCCTGAAAGCCCTGCCTGACCATGATCTGGCCGGCTGCATAGCTTCTGCCGCCCACGGCGCAGACCACCATGATAGGGGTCTCTTTGGCCACGGTAAGTTGATCCTGGAAGATGGCCCGCAAAGAGGCCTGCCGGGAACCGGCCAGGGCCCCGTGGCGGCGGATTTCCTGACTGGTCCGGACATCGAGGATCACCAGATCGTTCTTGTTCTTCATGAGCCCCTGGGCGGTATGGGCAGGGATGGAGGTGAAGGGGGCCTGGCCCACCGGGCCGTTTTCCTTTTGGGGTTCCTGTTGCTCAGAGGAACAGCCGGCCAGGATCAGGAGCAAAAGCAGCAGGGCGATATTTTTTTTCATGGTTGTCTGTTTGGCTTATTGGTTAGCAGGGAGGGCTTTGCAGCGGCCTGGAAAATACACATCAAAGCGGCTGGTTTTACCTTTGATGAGCAGGGGTGGTTTTTTGTTCCCGAGAAAGGGGGCCTCCTTGGGCCGTTTCACCACTACCCGGTCCGGGCAGCAGGAAAAGGCCCAGTCAAGGAGGGCATCGGCGTCCTCATCATCACCCACCAGGGCCCTGGTCTGGCGCATCTCTTTTTTGACCAGACTCGATTTGCTGCGGTGGGGATACATGGGATCAAGATAAATCACCTCAGGGGCCTCTGCGCCCTCTTTTATGTGCAGGGCATCACCGCAGATCAGGCTCATTCTGGCAATGATTTCCCTGATCTCCGGGTCATTTCTGCCCCGCCGTAAACCGTCCTCCAGCAGGGCGTGCAGAATGACTGAACGTTCCATGAGGCGGACCGTGCAGCCCAGGGAGGCAAGAACAAAGGCGTCGCGGCCCAGGCCGGCCGTGGCATCCAGGACCAGGGGGCAGCGGTTTTTTTTCAGCCCCACGGCCCGAGCCAGGGGCTGATGGCGACCGCCCCCATGGACCCGGCGATAGGCGGCCCTTCCTGAGGAAAAATCCACAAAGAGCGGCCCTGGTTTGCCGGGGCCCACCTCCTGTAACTCCAGTCTGCCCCCGCAGAAACAGAGGAGGAAAGCGGCCTCCGGCCTCTCAGAAGCCAGGGGAAGGTGGAGGCGGTCAGCCAGGGCCTGGGCCGCCGGGCGCTCTTCCTCCTTTTGCCAGGCAACAGCAATGTTCCGGATGGGTTCTTTTAAGGGCATGGGCATGGAAAAATCAGGCTTATCAAAGAGACCAGAGTAGGGTAAGATGGCTGGTCTCTATTTGTAATGAAACGGTCTGCTGCGTGCAACTGCTTTTACCAGAGAGTAACAGGAAAATATGGATTTAATGCATAGAACTGAACCCAAGGTGGTGGCCATCATCCCGGCCCGCTACCATTCCAGCCGTTTTGAGGGCAAGCCCCTGGCGGCCATTTGCGGTAAACCGATGATCCAGCACGTCTATGAACGGGCCCAGGCCGCCCCTCTCCTGAGCCGGGTGGCGGTGGCCACGGATGACGAACGGATTGCCCGCTGCGTCCGGGGCTTTGGCGGGGAAGTGGTGATGACCAGCTCCGATCACCGCTCCGGCACGGATCGTCTGGCTGAGGCCGCCACCCTCATGGATATCCGGGAACAGGATGTGGTGGTCAATATCCAGGGTGACCAGCCCCTTTTTATGGCCGAGATTGTCGCGCAGGTGGCCCAGCCCCTGCTGGAGGATCCCTTGCTCCCCATGGCCACCCTGATCTATAAGATAGTCCGCCCCGAAGAGATCAACGACCCCAATCATGTCAAGACCGTCTTTGACCGCCAGGGCATGGCCCTCTATTTCTCCCGGGCCCCCATTCCTTTTTGTCGTCATCCCCAGGAGAAAGAGACCCCCACCTATTATAAGCATCTGGGGTTTTATGCCTATCGCAAGGAGTTTCTGCTCAACTTCGTGGCCCTGCCCGAAGGAGAGTGGGAGCGGTATGAGAAGCTGGAACAGCTCCGGGCCCTGGAGTATGGCTATGGCATCAAGGTGGTGCTTACCGGCCACGATTCCATTGAAGTGGATACCCCGGCCGATCTCCGGCGGGTGGAGGCCCTGTGTGAGGATATATCGGGGACCACCCCTTAACGAACAGGCTTTTTTTTAGAAAAAGATAAAAATAAGGAAAAGAAAATGCGTAAGAAAATAACGATTATCGGTGCTGGCAATGTCGGGGCAACTGCTGCCCATTGGGCGGCCAGCCGCGGTCTGGGCGATGTCTATCTCCTTGATGTGGTGGAGGGTGTCCCCCAGGGTAAGGCCCTTGATCTCTCCCAGTCCGGGCCTATTGACCCCTTTCCGGGCATGGTGGTGGGTACCAACGATTATGCTGATTCCGCCCATTCCGATGTCATTATTATCTGCGCCGGGCTGGCCCGGAAGCCCGGGATGAGCCGTGATGACCTGCTGGCCAAGAACGTGGCCATCGTCAAGTCGTGCGCTGAGCAGGCCGCCCTTTATTCTCCCCAGGCCGTCCTTATCGTGGTGACCAATCCCATTGACGCCATGGTCTACACCGGTTTCAAGGTCTCCGGCTTCCCCAGGGAACGGGTGATCGGCATGGCCGGCGTCCTTGATTCGGCCCGGTATCGCACTTTTCTGGCCCAGGCCATCGGGGTGGCCCCCCGCGATGTCAATGCCCTGGTCATGGGTATCCATGGCGATAATATGATCCCCCTCATCCGGCTGGCCAATGTCGCCGGGGTACCGGTGACAGATCTCTTGAGTGGCGACGAGCTGGCCGCCATTGTCAAACGGACCCAGACCGGCGGCGCCGAGATCGTCAATCACTTAAAGACGGGTTCTGCCTTTTATACCCCGGGTCTGGCCGCTGTGGAGATGGCTGAGGCGGTACTTACCGACTCCAAGCGGGTCATGCCCTGTGCCGCCTACCTGGATGGCGAGTTCGGCATCTCCGGCTGTTTTCTCGGCGTCCCCGTGGTGATCGGCAGCAAAGGTATTGAGCGCATCCTCGAGTTTAAGCTCAGCGCCGAGGAGCAGGCTGCCATGCAGGAATCAGAAACCGCGGTGCGCCTCCAGATGGCTGCCACCGGCCTCTAGAATTTTTTTTCACCACCAAAAAACAGAGAGAAAAGAGGCGATCCACAGCTTTTCTCTCTGTTTTTTTGGCGGCATTCTTCTTCCCCTCTCTTCCATGGAGCCGGGGCCCATTGTGCCAGAAAGCAGATATGACCAAAAAAACCACCACTCTGACCACCGCCCAGGCCCTGGTGGCCTCTTTGCAAAAGGCCACGGCTGCCCGTTTCGGGCCCCTTGATCTGTTGCCCAGGCGCACCTTGGTGGAAAAGCTCATTGAGCTTGTCCTCTCGGGCACGCCCCCGGGCCAGAAGTCCATGACCGACCCACTTGAGGAGCTGGCCTCTGAACTTCATGAACAGGACGCCTCAGAGCTCAAGGTGGTGGTGCTTGGCGGTGGCAGTGGCCTTTCCAATATGGTGGGCGGTGACAGTAATAACAAAGGCTGGCTGCAGTCGCCCTTTGCCGGTCTCAAGGAGATCTTCCCCAAGACAAAGGCCATTGTCTGCGTCACGGATGACGGCGGTTCCACGGGCGAGCTTCTCAAGGATCTCCCCCTCATCGGTCTGGGTGATATCCGGCATGTTCTGCTCTCCTCCATTCAGAAGGCCAACCTGATTCGCCTCTATGATCTCAACGAGTCCAGGGCGCTCAAGGTGGCCCGCTGTCTGCACAGCCTCTTTACCCACCGTTTCCAGACGGAGCCCGACTCCATTACCGGGCTGCTGGCCCAAAGCGGCTGCGCCCTGCCGGAGCTCCCTGAGCCCCTGGTGCAAGGGCTTACCGACCTGCTGGAGTTCATCTTCACGGATCCCCGCCTGCAAAAGGTCCTGGCCCGTCCCCATTGCCTGGGAAATCTCCTGGTGGCGGCCGCCATCTATAAACAGACACCGTCCCTGGCCGAAAAACCGGCAGAGGAGGCTGTTCTGGAAGGCCTCAAACGGCTGGCCGCCTTGATCGGTGCCGGGGAAGGATCTGTGCTGCCCTGCACCACCACTCCGGCCCATCTCAAAATGCTCTATGGCAACGGCGTGCTGGTCACCGGCGAGAGCAAGTCGGAAGGGGGATATCGCAACGCCGCCATTGACCGCGTCTTTGTCGAGTTTTCCGATGTGCCCCGTCTGCCCCGGGAGGTGGGCCTTGCCCTGGCAGAGGCGGATATCATTATCTTTGCCCCGGGAAGTCTCTACACCTCCCTCATCCCCATCCTCCATGTGCCGGGTATTGCCGAGGCGGTGCGGGCCAACGAGGGCGCCCTCAAGGTGCTGGTGGCCAATCTCTGGGTCCAGAAGGGCGAGACAGACCTGATCTGGAACGATATGCGCCGCCGTTTTCATGTCTCTGATATGATCAAGGCCTATGACCGCAATATCCCGGGCGGCATTACCGGTCTTTTTGCCCAGGTCCTCCTCCTGGGTCTGCGGGATATCCCCGGCTCCATTCTCCAGAGTTATGCCCTGGAATCGAAAATGCCCATTTTTCTTGACCGGGGTCAGGTCTGGCAGCTCGGTCTGATGCCGGTGGAGGCCAAGATTTTTTCCCAGGCCGCCTTGAAGCGGCGGTGGGTTCAGCATGATCCCGCTGCCCTGGCCAAGGCCGTGAAGGTGATCTGGAGTGTACGGGAACATGCCGAACGGGCCGATGTCGCCATTGGCAATCCTTATGTCAGCCAACCGCCCCTGGTCTGCAAGGAGAGACTGACCCCTGACCAGCGCCTGCGTAGATTTGAGGATCTTCTGCAGATACCCATGGTGGGGACGGTACGCAGCGCCCTCTTGGAAATTGTATGGCGCCACGGGGATATCCGCCATGATCACCTGGACAATATCCGAGGCATTGAACTGATGAGTGAGGCGGAATGGAGCCGGTGTCAGCAATGGGACAGGGTCTACTCCTTTTTTGATCCCCAGGATGGCGTGATCAGGATCCGCGAGGATGTTTTCCATGACCAGCGCCAACAGGAGCTGGTCATGCTGGTTGCCCTGGGGCAATCACTGCTGGGAAACTACGCCCGGAGCAAGGAAATCAGGCCCATCCAGGAGGAAGGGCACGACGTCGGCAAGATCTTCCGTCTCAAACTCCATGAGGAGGCAGAGCGCGCCACTTTTTTCAGCGGTGCGGAACTGAGCGAATATCTCACCCTGGTCCGCATGCAACAGGTCGAACATGATCCCCTGCTCTATACCCGGCTGGTCAACGGCAGAGAGGGTTTTACCCCCCCAGGCATGCTCATGGGGCTCATCTATGCCTGGTATCTTGACAATCGTCTGGCCGCCCATATTGAATATAAGATGGCCATTACCCGCATCCCCGGCTCCAACCTGGTGCCTGAGCAGATAAAAATGCTCAGCAGGCGTCAGGAGATGGTCCGTTTCTTCCGCAAGGTGGTCTTTCGCCACGATGCCCGCCGTTATGAGCAGTAATTCCATCCTCGCCGGTCTGGCCCTGGACGAATGCATCGATCCCGGCGGCGAGGTGCAGTTGCTGGCCGAGTTCTTCTGTGCCGGCCGGGAGATTGGTCAGATCCTGCAGGAGGCTTTGCTCCTGCTGCCCTGCCAGGTGGAATGGCAGGCCAGCGGCCCTGGCTTCAGCCTCTATGTCCTTGCGGACCAGGGCGCCGATCAGGATCAGCTTCTGGCTGCCCTGGCCTCTTTTCTCGATGACAGGCCCGGCCAGCTCCGTCTCATTGAAACCAAACTGGTGCACAGCAAGCAGGAGGCCCGGGCCAGCCATGGCTTTAATTTTATCAGCAAAGGCCCTGCCGGGCCCCGGGATATTCTCCTGGCCAGCGGCACGCATGCCTTTGGCTCGGGTAACCATCCCTCCACCACTCTGGCGCTGCACCTCCTCACCGCCCTGCCGGCCATCCCCTCGCCGGTTCTGGACGTGGGCTGCGGCACCGGGGTGCTCGCCCTGGTGGCGGCCCGTCTTGGCGCCGGGCGGGTGGTGGGAGTTGATATTGATCCTGAGGCAGTGCAGGTGGCCCTGGAAAATGGCCGCCTTAACAACCTGGCAGAGAGACTCTCCTTCACCACCGCTTCTCTGGCAGAGGTGGCCGGCCCCTTTGCCCTCATCCTGGCCAATGTGACGGCCTCGGTTCTCTACCGGCTGCTGGGGCAGATAACCAGCCAGGCCCAGCCGGGGTGCCTGCTTATTCTCTCCGGGCTCTTGGGCCGGCAGGGGGAAGAGGCGGTGCACTTTGCCGCCGGCCTGGGCTGGCGGCTGGAAGAGGGGCGCAGCCTGGGCAAATGGCAGGCCCGGCTCTTGCGCCTGGCACCGGCCCCCAAGGTCTCTGCCCTCTCTTATTAAACAGCGGTTTCTGAAGATTTCGCCTGGCCCCGGAGCGGCCCAGGCCCTCTGAGGGTGTCTGTCAGACCCCCCGGGATTGGCCGGGCCAGATCTGGGTGTGGAGCTGGAGCTGGAGGCGGATGGGCAGCTGGTCCGTAAGCAGCCAGGAGGCCAGATCGGCGGGGGCCAGATCGGGCGCCACCGCGGAAAAGAGAATCTTTGGCCCCTCTCTGTTGGCCGGGCTGGCGGGGCAAAGCATGTTCTCTTTCAGCAGATCCACGGCCCACAGATAATCCTCCCGGCCGCGCAGGACAAATTTCAGCTCATCCTTGCCGGTGAGCCGGGCCAGGTTGGCAAGATGGTTTCTCTCTGCCATGCCGCTGCCCGGGCACTTGATATCCATGATGATCACCACCCCCGCCGGCACCCGGGCGAGATCCATGCTGCCGTTGGTCTCCAGCAGCACCAGCCGCTCATCCTTGATCAGGGCCGCCATCAGGGCATAGACATTTTCCTGGAGCAGGGGCTCGCCGCCGGTGATCTCCACCAGAGGGACCGGCGAAGCCTGCACAAAGGCTAGGACCTCGGCCAGGGCCATCTCGCGGCCTGCCTCCTCATAGGTGTATCTGGCATCACAATAGCTGCAGCGCAGGTTGCAGCCCGCCAGTCTGATAAAAAGACAGGGGTAGCCGGCATAGGAAGACTCCCCCTGGATGGAATAAAAAAGTTCGCTCACCAGCAGGCTGTGGTTACTCTTCACGGTAGATAACAGCGCTGGACGGGGTTTCACCCACCAGGACGGAATAGAGCTTGTAGCGCTCGTGCTGAAGTTCCTCTTTGAGGGAATCAAAGATATAGACGGCCAGGTTTTCTGAGGAGGGGTTCTTCTCCTTGAAGCTGGGATGTTCGTTGAGGTCGCAATGGTCAAGCTCCTTCATGACCCGGGCAGCGGCATCCTTGACGGTCCGGAAGTCGATGCCCATCCCCAGTTCATCAAGACGGGTGGCCCGCACGGTTATTTCCACGTGCCAGTTATGGCCATGGGGTCTTTCGCAGTTGCCGGGATAATCGCGCAAATGGTGGCCGGCGGAAAAATGGGTCTGGATAAAGATATCAAACATATTGCTCTCCGATTTTTATGTTAATTGTTGAGAACTCTTGCATAAGAAGTTAGAAGGAAAAGGCAGAAAAAGAAAGGGGTGGGCGGGGGAGAGAAAAATCTTCCCTGCCAGCAAAAACATCTATTCTACCGGAAAGTTTCGGGAAGCAAAAGGTCAAATATTTTCGATTATATTCCAACAGGAGACAAAAATGGCATTTATTGCGCCGTTTCGTGCCGTCCGTTTTAATACGGAAAAGATAGATAAAATGGAGGATGTTGTTTCCCCTCCCTATGATGTTATTGATCCGGAGGCCCAGGCCGCCCTGCAGGCCAAAAATCAATATAACATGATTCAGCTCGATCTGACCAAGTTCGGTGGTACGGAAATATCAGATTCCCGCTATCAAGGGGCCAGGGAGATCTTCGAGAAGTGGCAGCAAGAGGGTGTGCTGATCCGTGATGAGGTGCCCACCATCTACCTCTACTTTATTGATTACACCCTCCCCAGCGGCAAGATGTTCCGGCGTAAAGGATTCAGCGCCATGGTCCGCCTCCATGAGTTCTCCGAGGGCATTGTCAAGCCCCATGAAAAGACCTTCCGCAGTGTCACTGATGACCGGCTCCGCCTTATTGACACCTGCCAGGCCCAGTTCAGCCAGATCTTCTCTCTCTATGCTGATGCCCAAAATGTGGCCATGACCGCTCTGGAGCGGGTCTGCCCGGACCAGCCCCTCTGCGCGGCCACGGATCAGGACGGCTGTGTGCACTCCATTTACGCTGTTACGGATCCGGAGACCATCAAAGAGGTGCAGGCCTTTTTTGCCGGCCAACCGGTCTATATTGCCGACGGCCATCACCGCTACACCACCTCGCTGCGCTTGCGGGAGACCATGATCAAACGCCACGGTCCCCTGCCCGATAACAGCCCCTACAACCATATCATGATGTACCTCTGCCCCATGGAGGATGAGGGGCTCTCCGTCTTGCCCACCCATCGCCTTGTCCGCTTTCCAGGCAGGATGGATGCCGGCCAGCTGGTGGAGAGGCTGCAGGATTTCTTCACCATCCAAGAGATCAAGAGCGGCAGCAGGGAAGAGCAGATCGCCGATCTCCTGGGACGCATGGAGGATGAACGGGACAGGGGCACGGTGTTTGGCATGTATGAACCTGGCGGCGACCGGTGCTTCATGCTGCGCCTGCAGGAGGGGGCCATGGAAAAGGCCCTGGGCCTGGGCCTGCCCGAATCCCTGCGCAGCCTCGATGTGGTGGTGCTTTCTGATCTGATTATTGCCAGGATCCTCGGGCTCAGCCATGAAAAATGCGATGACGAGGAGCTCATCCACTACTTCAGTGATGTGGATGAGGCCTTGGATGCGGCGGTCAAGGAATCGGTGCGCAGTACGGAGATGACGCCGATCCTCTTTCTGATGAACAATACGCCGGTATCGCAAGTGAAAGAGGTGGCTGACAACAACCTTTTCATGCCCCATAAATCCACCTATTTTTACCCCAAAATCCTCACCGGCATGCTGATCAACAAGATCGTGGCCGACGAGGTGGTGAGTTAGGATTGCCCGGCAGCCCTGCTGCCTTCCCGGGGAAGCTCTTGATGCCCTTGTTAGAGAAGAAGATCAGCAGCGATACCCTGTTTAACGGCAGGGTCTGCTGTGCCCAGCACCAGAAGGGCTACCGCTTTGCCGTGGACGCCGTCCTGCTCGGCCATTTCGTGGCCCCGGCTCCGGGCTGGTCACTCCTTGATCTGGGGGCAGGCTGCGGCGTGGTCAGCCTGATTCTGGCCCATCGGCATCCGGCTGTCACCATTACCTGTGTTGAGCTGCAGGCCGATCTTGTCAGCCTGATCCGGCATAA
>JAVLBA010000037.1:0-26092 GCA_031581485.1 Desulfurivibrionaceae bacterium
AGGCTGGGGTTGGCCAACAGGCCCGACTGCAGGGCAGCACCATCCCGGGCCTCTATCTCCGCGGCAAAGGCGGCCAGGGTGGGATTGTGCTGCACGGTTAAGGCCAGGGCCGCGGCCAGGCTCAGTTTGTCACTGACCACGATTTCCGCACCCTCTTGAGCAGAGGCCGGAGAACCGGCAATTATGGCGCCCCTTGGGCTGGGCACCACCACCGGGCCGGCCCAGTCGCGGGCAGAGGCCGGGTGTGCCGGCCGCTGGGGAGGATGGCCGGCGCAGCCGAGAAGCATCATGGCCACCAGGGGCCATGCTATTTTATAGATCATGGACATATCTCCACTGAAATCCTGCCGGCCCAAATGCCACCGCAAACCGGCTCAGGCACGGCAAACAACTACTTATTTCCGGGGGGAATACTCTTAAAAAGGACTACAGAGGGGATCAAACAAGAAGAATAACGGTGCGCAGCGCGGCGAGATGGGCAGGCGGGAGGGCGGAGCGGTTGAGGAGGGCCAGGGGCCGGCTCAGCCCGGACTCCGGGTGCCGGCTGCAGAGAGCGGCCAGCAAAGGGGTGGCCGGCCAGGAATCCGTTTCTGCAAGGAGCTGGCCCAGCCCCCCATTGCGGGCCGGTGGAATCACCTCCCCCAACAGACCGCAGGCCAGGGCGATATCGAGACAGTCGCCATGGTGATCAGGCCCGGAGAGGCGCGTGTCTGGGCAGTGGTGGCCTGCAGCCGCCTGATCCCGGCAGGCATCAGGGGCGACATCCACATGGCCGTCACTGCCCACACAGAGTTCAAGATGCACCCCGGGCGGCAGGGCAAAAAAGACGCTCATCATCAGGACGATCAGCAGACCTGTCCGTTTCGGTAAGGGTTTGGGCCAGGAAATCATGGGGTGGCGGTTGCTCCGGCGCCTCTGTATTGCAGCTTCATCATCATCTGATATAGAAACAGATGCGGCATCCTGTCAAGGCTTTCCTGATGGTTTGCCGGCGACCCGATACGCAAAAAACATCTTGCCTTGGACAGCGCGGCTCTCTATGGTCAGCCATAGCCTTTTTATAATCAGCAGCCGCCGCTTTATTTAAGATGAGGACCGCCTATGTTTTTTTCCACCGCCGGCATCGAAGTCGCTCTCTGGATTCCACCCTTGGTGGCGTTCGTTGTGTCGTTTTTCACCTCCATGGCCGGTGTTTCCGGGGCCTTTCTGCTCTTGCCGTTCCAGATGTCTTTTCTGGGCTATACCAACCCTTCGGTGAGCGCCACCAACCAGGTGTTCAATATCGTGGCCATCCCCAGCGGCGTCTATCGCTACTGGCGCGAAGGACGGATGGTGTGGCCCCTCACCTGGATGGTGATCGCCGGCACCCTGCCCGGTGTGTTCATCGGCGCCCTGGTGCGGGTGACCTATCTCCCCGACCCCAAACATTTCAAACTCTTTGTCGCCGCTGTCCTGCTCTATATCGGTCTGAAAATGGTGAGAGACGTCCAGAGGAAAAAAGGGGCCGACAACGCCAAAAGCAGCGGTGAAAAGCGGTTTCAGGAGATGGTGAAGAGCGCCGGCGCCCAGAGGAGCACGGAAAAAGCTTTTCAGCCGGTACGAGTTACCCACTTCAATATGCGCCGCCTGGGCTTCACCTTCTACGACGAAGCGTTTGACGTTTCCTTCTGGGGCATCTTCCTCCTCAGCTTCGTGGTGGGCATTATCGGCGGCATCTACGGTATCGGCGGCGGCGCCATTATCGCCCCTTTCTTCATCACCTTCTTCGGACTGCCGGTCTATATCGTGGCCGGGGCGGCCCTGATGGGCACCTTTGTCACCTCCGTGGCCGGGGTCGCCTTTTATCAGGCCATGGCCCCCTTTTACCCCCACCTCTCCGTGGCGCCGGATTGGCTGCTGGGCATCCTCTTTGGCATCGGCGGCATGGCAGGGATGTATCTCGGCGCCCGTTCTCAGAAATTCATGCCGGCCCGGGTCATCAAGGGGATGCTGGCGGCCATCATGCTCCTCACCGCCGCCAAATACATCCTTGATTATTTCGGCTGGTAAAAGGCATCCTCAGCCCCCTTGGCCACAGGTTTTAAAGGGCCTTTTTCCGCGGCCCGATTCGCCAGGACCCGGGCATAGACCTGGGCAATATTCTTGCCGAATTGTTCGATCCGGTATCTTCTGGCGCCCTTCCTGGCATTCCTGGAGAGACGTGCGTAGAGGGCGCCATCGGTGAGAAGCGCCGCCACATGCCCACTCCAGTGAGCCGGGTCAGGAGGGGTTTTGAAACCATTGACATTGTCCTGCACGATATCGTCGATACCGCTGGAGCGCACCGCCACAACGGGCAGGCCGGCGGCCATGGCCTCCAGGATCACCATGCCCTGGGTCTCGGAACGGGAGGCAAAGAGAAAAATATCGCTTAGCCGGCAGTAGGTCGGAATCTCCTCGGGCGGCACCGCGCCCACCAGCAGCACCTGGCCGGCAAGGCCCTCCGCCTCAAGGCGGGCCTGCAGTCGATGCTGTTCCCCACCTGCCCCGATGAGCAGAAAGCGGAACGGCACAGGACAGAGGCGCGCCAAATCGGCAACAGCATCGAGCATGAAATCTATGTTCTTTTCCTTGCTGAGCCTGGAAATGCTGATCAGGATCTTTTCCTCTCCCAGGCCAAGTTTTGCCCGCAGTTGCTGGACCTCCTTCTCCGGCACATCCTGAAAACGGTCATAATCAATACCCGTGGGTTGCACAAAAAGGGGCCGCTTGACCCCGATCATCCGCAAATACTCCTCCGCCGACTCGGTGGGTACCACCACGCCGTCACAACGGTTGGCAAAACGGCGCACCAGGGTATGGGAAACCAGGTTGCGGAACAGGGGCCCTGGCAGCGGCACATAATGGGCGTAATGCTCCAGCCGCGTGTGATAGGTGTAGACCACGGGTATGGTCAACCACCGCGCCACAAGTATACCGATGCTGCCGAGCCAGAACGGATGGTGCACATGGATGAGATCGGGCCGGAACCGGCTAAGCCGTCTGTAGAGTTTAAAGGAGAATATATTGGCCATGCGGAATTCCCCCTGCCTGCCCACCGGCAGCAGCGGGGCCAGCCGTATGATATCTGTCTCGCCAGCCATGTTTTCCTGGTACGAGGGCGCCACAATCAAGATATGATGGCCCTGCTGCCGCAGGCCCCGGCGCAGCCGCTCAATGGAAATAGGGACACCGCCGATAAACGGCAGATAGTTGTTGGTGAACATCGCCACCTTGAGAGGCTGCTTGCAAAAGAGCTCCGGGTCGGCATCGAAGTTGGGGTAATAATCCCGCTCCATGAAAATCTGCCTGTATAACCAGATGGCCGCCACAATCAGCGCACTGACCAGCAGCAGAAAGTTGAGGTAGCCCACATAAAAAAGCGAATGGATGAAGAACCAGAGGCTTTCCAGGGTTCGCCAAAGCGGGTGCTGGCCGATATCCAGACGCCTGGCGCTTATCTCCAGATGATCGTTGTCCACCATGACCTCAACATAATGATAAAAGCCGTGTTCGCTGTCAGGGACGAAACCGCCGGCGCCGCCGGTCAGCACATAGCGGGTCTGGTGATGCTGCTGATCAAAAAAGAGGGGCAGGTTGGCGGAAAAGACCGCATCCACGCCAGATTGCTCGATACGCCTGGCAAATTGCTGCCGGGCCTTTTGCGAAAAGAGGTATTCCTCCTCATCGAAGTCAAAGAGTCCTCCCGCGGCCACCGGCTTGAAGGGATGACCGCTGAAGAGAAAAACCTGCTCCGGGCCCCTGGCTGCCAGCTCCTCCTCCAGCCACCGCAGTTGCCATTGGTAGTCGGTCCTGCCGGTACTGTCCAGAAAGAGCCAACGGCTGTTGCCGGCGGAGAAGGAAAAGAGATAGGGCCCGAAATGATCATAAAAGCGAAAGCCGCCCAGGCGACTCGCCTCGTTCTCCCCGAAGGTGAGGAGATAGGGCATGCGGAGATGGGACAAGGTGCGGTAGAGGGCCCGGTATTTATCCTCGCCGCCACTGCTGACCGCATTGCCGGCGGAAACAACAAAATCAACGCCGCTTTGGTTGAGCAGGGGAATGATTTTCCGCTCAAAAACCCCCACGGAATTGTTGATATTGCCCAGCACAGCGAAGCTATAGGTGGAGCGCCCGGCAAGGGCGGCCTCAATGCGTTGGAGCTGCACAGTGTGCACTGCCGCGAAGTGCTGTTCAAAGAAATTGAGATAGATTTTGTAGCTGATCAGCACAACAACCAGCAGGACATTCACATAAAAGATCATGGTGACCTTGGTGCTGGCCTTACGCATGACGCGGCTCCCTGCCGAGCACGGCGCGCAAGGTGAGGGGCACGCCACGGAGTCCAAAATGCCACCGTCGCAGCCGTACTGCTTCAAGAAGATGAAAGCGGCCCAAGAGGCGGAGAAGGGCGTCAACCAAGGTCATGAGCCAAGGCAGGCGCACCATAACCACGATAAAAAAACCGCTATAGAGCAGGGCCAGGATCACCCGAAAACCGTGCTGAGCAGATAGGCGGTGTAGCCGAGATAGCAGGCCAGCAGGGCCGCGCCCTCGAAGCGGTTGATCCGCCCCGGCCCCCGGATCCCATAGCCGACAACAAAAAGCGACACCGTCAGGATCGCCATGACCATAATGTCCCTGGAAAAGACCTCAGGCCCCACGGTCATGGGCTGGATGGTGCCGGCGATCCCCACCACGGCCAGGGTGTTGAAGAGATTGGAACCGAGGATATTGCCCAGGGCGATGTCATGCTCGCCCTTGCGGGTGGCGATGAGGGATGAGGCAAGCTCCGGCAGCGAGGTGCCGATGGCCACAATGGTGAGGCCGATGACCATATCACCCACTCCGAAGGCGTGAGCGATTTCCACCGCCCCCCAGACCAGAAGGCGGGAACTGGCCACCAGAAAGAGAAGGCCGACCCCCAGCCAGATCACGGCCCGGCGCAGAGGCATGGCCCGGAGTGCCAGTTCCTGCGCCATCTCCCCGGCCAGGGCATCGGCTTTTTTCTGCATGCCCTGCCAGATGGTCCAGGCCATCAGCCCGGCAAAGAGCCCCAGGAGCACCAGAGCATCCAGACGGCTGATTTCCCCGTCCCAGACCTGCCAGGCGGCCAGGGCCGTGATGGCGGTGAGGATGGGCAGCTCCTTGCGTAAGACCTGGGAATGGACGGCAATGGGGCTGATCAGCGCCGTCAGACCCAGGATGAGGGCGATATTGGTGATATTGGAGCCGTAGGCGTTGCCAAGGGCAATGCCGGGATTGCCTTGCCACGCCGAGATGGCGGAGACCACCATCTCCGGGGCGGAAGTGCCGAAGCCGACCACCACCATGCCGATCAGAAGCGGCGGCATGCCGAAATAACGGGCAGTGACGGCGGAGCCCTCCACAAAGCGGTCAGCGCTCCAGACCAGGAGTGCCAGCCCGAACACCACGGCGACAAACGGCAAGATCATAGTAATCATCCTTCATTTTTTAAGAGCGAAAGTTACCAGGCAGCGCAGCCCCTTGGTTTTACAGGTTTGAGCAGCGGCTTAGGCGGCCGCTGCTGACAGGGGCCTGGCACCTGCTCACCGGTGGTCTCTGCGATGGCCTGAGTAAAGAGGCATAAGGGGCCAGAGTATCCTTTATCGCATCATCGGCACTGGCCTGTCCGCAAATGCTATCATGCCCTGGCCGAGCTGAAAATGACTATGATGATAAAAAGGTGGAAAATTCCCGGAATTCCGGGAATTCTTTCCGGTAAAGGAGAGAGGGAGCAGCTGCTGGCCCAGCCAGACTCATTCAGGGCTTACCAGGGCAATTGCCGCGCCGCTGTTGCCCTTTCCGTTCCCCACTCAGAAGAGGCGACATGGCGTGAGCGCAGAAAAGCGATCACTATCATTGATATATGCCATCCGTACCCTGATTCCCTCTAGTTTTATCTAATCTTCTTAAAAAAAAAGTCCGCAGATATAATCCCTGCTTGAAAAAAGCTATTGAACAATAGTTAGATATACTGTCCCCTGCCGTACAATATTGATTGCAGGGCAGGGACGTAAAACGCGAACAACCGATCCCGCTGAACCGCCGGCGGAGGGCGGGAAAGGCGTTTGGTTTGGGATTTAATACTCTAAGCAAAGATCGAAAAAACCGTTTCCAGG
This sequence comes from Desulfurivibrionaceae bacterium, assembly GCA_031581485.1. GTDB lineage: Bacteria > Desulfobacterota > Desulfobulbia > Desulfobulbales > SURF-16 > BM506. The sequence continues at coordinate 6,162 of JAVLBA010000037.1, forward strand.
GACAATGAGGCTGACTCTCGGTGAGTTGTTGGCCTGTCGATAACAAAACCCCTACCAGGAGCAGCATGACATGGAAAACGAAGAGAGCGTCAAAGAATGGTTTCATCTTGATGTCCACCCCTGGGTTTTTTTCACATCAGTCGGTCTGATCGCCCTCTTTGTGACGCTGACCCTGGTCTTCGGGGCCCATGTGGATGACTTTTTCTCTACCGTCCAGACGTTTATCAGCAAATATGCCGGCTGGTTTTTTGTCTGGACCGTGAATATCGTTCTGGTTTACGTCATTTCCCTGCTCCTGGGCCGCTTTTCCGGTATTCGCCTGGGCGGCGCTGAAGCAATCCCTGAATTTACTACACTCAGCTGGTTTTCCATGTTGTTTTCTGCCGGCATGGGCATCGGGCTGCTCTTTTACGGCGTGGCCGAACCGATGTTTCACTTCATTGCTTCTCCTCTGGCCGAGCCAGGCACGGTAGAGGCGGCGCGGATCAGCATGGACCTGACCTTTCTGCACTGGGGTCTGCATCCCTGGGCAATCTATGCCCTGGTGGGGCTATCCCTTGCCTTCTTTTCTTTTAACAAGGGATTGCCGCTCTCTGTCCGCTCGGTTTTCTACCCCGTTTTCGGAGAAAAAATCTACGGGCCCATCGGCAACGTCATCGATATCATGGCCACCGTGGCAACGCTGTTCGGTGTGGCAACATCCCTTGGTCTGGGCGTTAAACAGGTCAATGCCGGCCTCAATCATCTTTTCGGCATTCCGCAGAGCACAAACGTGCAGGTGCTGCTCATTTGCGGCATTACCGCCATTGCCACCTGGTCCGTGATCCGGGGCATCAGCGGCGGCATCAAACTGCTCAGCCAGATCAATGTCTATCTGGCCGGCGGCCTGATGCTTTTTGTGCTGCTGCTTGGCCCGACCCTCTTCATCATGAAGGCCTTGATGGAGAACATCGGTTTCTATCTGCAGAACCTGCCGCAGTTGGCCACCTGGAACGAAACCTATGAGGCCACCGACTGGCAGCAGGCCTGGACCATTTTCTACTGGGGCTGGTGGATTTCCTGGTCACCCTTTGTCGGCATGTTTATCGCCCGGGTTTCCTATGGCCGCACCATCGGCGAGTTCATCAAGGGCGTTCTCTTTATTCCGACCTTCATCACCTTTATCTGGATCACTGTGTTCGGCAACAGCGCCATCAATATCGAGATGTTCGGGGCAGGTGATATTGCCAAGGCCGTTCAGGAGAATGTGCCCGTTTCCCTCTTCAAGCTGCTGGAACACTTTCCGTTGCAATCCCTAACCTCGATGCTCGCCATAATCGTCGTTATCACCTTTTTTGTGACCTCTTCCGACTCCGGGTCTCTGGTTATCGACATTATCACCGCCGGGGGCAACCCTGATCCGCCTATGATTCAGCGCATTTTCTGGGCAGTCACGGAAGGGGTGGTAGCGGCAGTGCTGCTGTTCGGCGGTGGCCTGGTAGCTCTGCAGACGGCAGCCATTTCTACCGGGCTGCCCTTTTCCGTTATCCTCCTGGGGATGTGTTATGCGCTGCACAAAGGGCTGGCGGAGTACAAAGAGGGCCAAAGTTTTGACCTGGCCGTTGAAGATGTCAAAACACGGGAATTCAAGACCAAACCCACTGCCAAATTACCGACCTTCGGGCGCCGCCGTTTCTGGTGAGGTGTTTGGGTAACAGGTACTTGACGGCGCAGCCGTTGAAACAGAATGTACAACGTACATATGGAGGGATATATGCTCGGTAATGTTTTTCAAAAATTCAGCGGCGGCTGCATGATGGTCTTCCGCCGTAATGGCGATACTGTCCAGTTTCTTGGTTCCGCTTTTCTGGTGCATGAGAGTGGCTACCTGTTGTCGGTTTCCCACATCCTTCCTGAAGAAGGCCAGCTGATGGTTGTTTCCGTGGATACCGGTACGGAATTCGTGCCCATCAACCAGGAGACAGTGACCTCCATCCCGGTGAAGGTGGTCAGGCGCAATCTTGACAGGGACATAGCCCTGTTGAAAATGGATCAGGATATCTCCATGCAGATGCCCGACCATTTTGTGGGAACGGCCGAGAGCACCATGGTCGGCAACACAGTCATGGCCCTGGGCTTCGCCTTCGGCCATCAGACTCTGCATACCCTGGTCTCCATGAATGCCGTGGTCAGCGCCAAGATCCTTTCCAATAACCAGACCAAAATGCTGCTCTTCGACAGCATGATTCATGACGGTGACCGCGGCGGCCCCTTGGTAAGTCTCGAAGACGAAGTGGTTATCGGCATCATCAATGGCCGCTTTGATCCCTTGGCCGCCTCAAAAGAATACACCGACGGCCGCAGTACAGTGGGGGCGAACACCAACATATCCTATGCCGTGTCCATCGACTATGGGGTGGAACTCATGGCGGAAGAGGGCATCAAGCCACATTGACATGGCTCTCCTGAGTGATCTGGCCCGGATACGTCATGGCAACTGGGCGGAATAGGCAGAGGATTGCCCCGGAGAAGAGGTGCAGGGAAAAGGCAACCCTGCTTCAGCAAAAATCAGGCCCTCTTCCCCTCGTGTTGGTGTGTTGACGGGCTCACTGCACAGTAATGGGATAGCGGCGTGCTTGCCAATCGGGGAAACCGGCCCGGCAGGTGAAGACATTCTGATAACCAGCTTGCTGAGCCGCGACCGCGGCCTCGGGGGCCAGCCCTCAGGAGTAGCCCCGGCAGTAGAAGACCAGGGGGATACTCTTGTCCGCCGGCAGAAAATCGGCGATCTGGCTGTAGCGGTTGCTGGCCGGCGAGCTGATGTTGATCGCCCCGCTGATATGACCCTGGCGGTATTCCTGCTCGGTTCTGGTGTCGACCACCACCAGGCGGGAGGATTGCTCCATGCCGGACTTCAATGTTTGGCTGCTCAGGTCGCGGGCCCCCTGGGCGACGGCTGAGCCGGCGGCCACCAGCAGCAGGCCGAACACCAGACCCGATAAGATCATTTGGCGATACATGGTTTTCTCCTTTGGCTCCATTTTAAGCGGGGATGGGGCGGGAGGGATTCCTGGCGCGATCATCCCCCACCGGGCACGGTGGAAAAGGCTATTCAATTGCTGTGCGGGTGTCAATCAGAAAAGCAGCGACACAGCGGAGAATGATGGCGGGGCGAAAGGGCCGCAGAGTTCACCAACCCATTGGGCCACCCTTTCATGGTCCGGTAAATTCCGCAAAGTCGGTTCATCCGCAGAATCTGTGGGTTGCCGGCCGTTCTGGCAGATTGCCAAGCGTATGATAGAGCGCCAATTTTACAAGCTCAAAGTTCTTAAAACCATAAGATGTTATGGAAAGCTTGACCAGCAGACCAGTCGCTAAGCGACGAGCAAGAGCAGAACCATCAGCACGGCCACCGTGAAGATGGCGGTGGAGCCGATGGTGAACAGGGAGCGACGGAAGGTCTCCAGGAAGCGCTGCTCAGCCCCGTCGGAACCGTCTATTTTGACCCCGGTCAACTGCCAGACCGGCTTCACCACCAGCAGACAGAGGCGGGCCGGGCCGTCCTGGAAAAAGAGGTTGAGCCGGCGGGGGACGCCCTTGGCCAGGGTGGCTTGGGCCCAGTCGTTGAGCCAGCCGAAGCCTTTTTGGGCCGAAAGCAGGAAAATACGCCCGCCCATCCGGTAAAACCAGTCCAGATCCAGGGCCACGGTGGCCTCCGGGGCCAGCTTGCGGAGGAAGAGGAAAAAGCCCAAGGCGGTGAAGAGCAGAATCTGCATGGTCTCCGCCAGATGGTAAGCGGTGTAGGGCTCGTAATGCACCGGATAGGGCAGCATCTGGTAGAGATAGGGGGTGTAAACCCCGATCAGGATGCAGAAGAAGGCGGCGGCCCCCATGGCCAGCAGCATGTTCAGCGGTGGATCAGCGGCCTTCTCCCAGGTTTCCTTGGAGCAGTTGTTTTTGCCGAACCAGATGAAATAGGGCACCTTGAGCCCGGTATGGAGGAAGGTACCGGCCGAGGCCAGGGTCAGCAGAAAGGCGGCCCAGTAGAGATGGTCTTCAAAACCGGCGGCCACTATCATCGACTTGCTGACGAACCCGGAAAAGAGCGGAAAGGCCGAGATCGACAGCCCCCCGATCAAGGTGAAGACGAAGGCCAGGGGCATTTTTTTATACAATCCACCCAGTTCGGTGAACTTGCTCTTGCCGGTCATGTAGAGTACCGAACCCACCCCCATGAAAAGCAACCCTTTATAGAGGATATGGGCAAAAGCATGGGCGCAGGCGCCGTTGATGGCCAGCTCGGTGCCGATCCCCACCCCGGCCACCATGTAGCCCACTTGGCTGATGATGTGGTAGGCCAGCAGGCGGCGGGCGTCGTTTTCCAGCACCGCATAAACCACCCCGTAAAGGGCCATGATCACCCCCAGGTAGATCAGGATTTCCATCCCGGCAAAGCCCCGGGCCAGGGCATAGACCGCGGTCTTGGTGGTAAAGGCGCACATGAAGACGGCCCCGCTCACCGTGGCCGCGCCGTAAGCGTCGGGCAGCCAGGAGTGCAACGGCGGCACAGCGGCGTTAAGGATGAAGCCGATCATGATCAGGTAGATGGCCGGGGTGGGATTACTCACATCAAGCTGGTTAAAGCTCAAATCCCCGGTGGCCTGGTAATGGAGGACAAAACCGGCCAGCAGCACCAACCCGCCGATGGTGTGGACCAAAAGATAGCGATACCCGGTGGCCAGGGATTCGGGCCGGCGCCGGAACCAGACCAGGAACACCGAGGAAAAGGCCATCAACTCCCAGAAGAGGAAAAGAACCAGAAAATCCCCGGCGAAGATCACCCCCAAAGAGCCGGCCACATAGAACCAGGCCGCCATCTGCTCATATTTGTCCTCCACGTGGAGGCCGTAGAGGGAGCCGATGATGCACATCAGGGTCATGATGTAGGCAAAGACCAGACTCAACCGGTCCACCCGGCCGAAGGTCAGATCCCAGTCGAGAAAAGGTAGGACCGCAAAAACCCCCTGCTCCATGTAAAACACGGCGAGAAAGGCCAGCACCGGCACCAACAGCTGATAGGGTTTGCGCAACACCCCCTTGAACAGAGGCAGCAGCAGGGCCCCGATGATCAACACCAGGGCCGGATGAATCCAGAGACTAATCATCATAGTAATTCTCGCGGGTCATGATTCCCAGGTGGCCGTACCACTTTGAGATGAAAATAATCAGCACGCAGGCGACAAAGCCGAACAGGGCCCAGAAACCGGGCATTTTCTCGGCGGCAGTATGGGCGTAACCTTTGTCCAGCAGCAGGGCGTCCCAGAGCACCACCAGGCCCAGCAGCCCGTAGCAGAGCCGGATCACCAGCTTGAGCCGGTCGCGCAGAAAATCGATCATTCTGACGATCATGAGGTCACCATCTTGACGAATTGCATCATGATATCGGGGTAAAAACCGAGGATCACCGAAATAGTCGCCGCCAGCAGAATCGGCAGCACCATGATCAGCGGCGCTTCCTTAATCCCGCCGCCATGCACCTCACCGGCCGGCGGCTTGCCGAAAAAGGCGTGGTAGGTGATGGGGGCGAAATAGGCCACGTTGAGCAGAGTAGAGGCCAGCAGGACCAAGATAATCCCCAGCTGGCCGGCATCCAGGGCGCCCACCAGAAGGTACCATTTGGTAATAAAGCCGGCCACCGGCGGGACTCCGATCATGGAGAGCGAGGCGACGGCAAAGGCCCCGAAAGTAAAGGGCATCACCCGGCCCAGCCCTCCCATCTCGGAGATATTTTTCTTGTGGGTGGCCACGTAGATGGCCCCGGCACAGAAAAAGAGGGTGATTTTCGAGAAGGCATGGTTGGCGATATGGATAATCCCGCCCTCAATGGCCGCCGGGGCCAGCAGAGCCACCCCCAGAATGATGTAACTCAACTGGCTTATGGTGGAATAGGCCAACCGGGCCTTGAGGTTGTCCTTGGTTAAAGCGATGATGGAGGCGGTGACGATGGTGAAGGAGACGATATAGGCAGTAATGACCCCCAAGTTGAGATCATCCATCAGGTCGATGCCGAAAACATAGAGCATCACCCGGATGGTGCAGAAGACCCCGACCTTGACCACCGCCACCGCATGGAGCAGGGCGGAAACCGGGGTCGGCGCCACCATGGCGCCGGGCAACCAGGCATGCATCGGCATGATCCCGTTCTTGGCAAAGCCGAAGAGGCAGGCGAAAAAGAGGATTACCACCAGGGTGGAGCCGGTGTCAGCGGGGATGATCCCGGAGTTGATGTTGTCGGCAAAGTTCACCGTCCCGGTAATGGCGAAAATCACGATCATCGCCGGCAGCACCAGGCCCACCGAACCGCCCAGCAGGAAGGCCAGGTACTTGCGGGCCCCGGCCCGCCCTTCCTTATCCTGGTGATGAGCGACCAGGGGGTAGGTGGAAAGGGAGAGCATCTCGTAGAAGATGTACATGGTGAGCAGGTTGGCGGAAAAGGCCACCCCGATGGCGGCGCAGAGCGACAGGGCGAAACAGACCATGAAGCGGGTCTGGGCGTGCTCGTTGAGCTTCCGCATGTAGCCGATGGTATAGGTGGCGGCCACCATCCAGAGAAAGGAGGAAACCAGGGCAAAGACCATGCCGAAGCTGTCCACCCGTAAAGCGATGGACAACTCGGGCAGCACCCGGATCAGTTCCACCTCAACAACGTTGCCGGCCAGCACCCAGCCGGCCAGGGCAAAGACCATGGCGAACTTGACGCCAGCGGCCAGGAAGGTCCAGAACTCACGCAGGTTGGGCCGGCTGCCGCTGAGGGCGATCAGGGGCACGGCGGCCAGGGAGGCGCAAACGGCGATCACCGGCGCTATTTGATAAAATGACGGCGAGAACATTAAAGTCTGGTTACTCCTTAAAAAAGAACGCTCAACAACTCCAATAACGGCAAATCAACGCCCGCAAACATAGACCTGAACAATCAGCGCTAAAACCCGGCCGGAATCGACCAGCTGATAAAGTAACTCACCACTTCCCGAGTATAAATACCCAGCACGATCAGGCCGGCGGCGCTTATCATCATGGGAATCAGCATGGAGAGAGGCGCCTCAGCCCGGGCCACGGCCGGGCCGTGACCCTGGCCGTGACCGTCCTCCGGAGCCGCTGGCGCGGCGTCGAGATCACCGAAGAAGGCGACTTCCAGCAGGCGGAAAAAGATCACTGCCGCCACCAGACTGGCAATCAGCAGGGCGGCGACGAAGACCCAGGCCCCGGCCTGGGCCGCCCCCTGGATCAGATACCACTTGGAGAAAAAGCCGCAGGTGGGCGGCACCCCGATGATGGAGGCGGCGCCGATCACCAGCACTACGGCGGTAATGGGCATTTTCTGAAAAATCCCGACCATGGCGGCCTTGGTGGTCTCCCCGGTGCGGTAGATAATGGCCCCCACCGCCATGAACAGGCACAGGGTCATCAGGCCGTCGGCCAGAATATGGTAGGTGGTGCCGGTGAAGCCGGCTGCGTTGGCCAACCAGGCGCCACCGGTCATGTAGCCGATCTCCGCCACGATGATATAGGTCAGCATTTTGCGCAGATCGCGCTGGGCCAGGGCGGCGAGCATCCCCACCACCGCTGCCGCCGAGGCCAGGTAGATCACCAGCTCACTCCAGGCGATCTGGTTGAAGATATAATCGGCGGAAAAGACGGTGAACATCATCCGCAGCATGATATAAACGCTGACCTTGGTCATCAGGGGAGCCACCAGGCAGGCGGTGGTGGTGCCCGCCTTGCTGTAGGCGTTGGGCAGCCAGGCATGCAGCGGGAACAGGGCCATCTTGATCCAGATCCCCAGAATGATCAGGGTAAAGCCGATCTTAACACTCACTGACTCCTGCAGCTCGGGCCGGCTGAGAATTACCGCCAGGTCGGCCATGTTGAGCGAACCGGTCATGATATAGATGTAGCCCACCCCCAGCAGATAGAAGCAGGCTCCGATGGTACCGACAATCAGGTATTTGAAGGTGGCGTAGTAGGCCTGCCCCCCGCCCCGAGCCAGCAGGCCGTAGCTGGAGAGCGCCGAAATCTCCAGCAGGACGTAGAGGTTGAACAGGTCGCCGGAGGCCACCATCCCCAGCAGGCCGGTGACCAGCAGGGCGAAGAGGGAGTAATATTGGTTGAGCCGGTCCGGGTTGTCCTGTTCGGCGGTGCGCAGCGAGTAGATGGCGGTGAGCAGGGCGCAACCGGCCACCAGCACCAGCACCACCCCGCTGAGATGATCGATCACCAGCTCGATACCATGGGGGGGCAACCAGTCGCCCATCCGGTAATGAACTGCCTGGTTGGCGGCCACCACCAAGTTGAGGGTGGCCAGGGCGGCGGCCAGGGTGGCCGCCAGGGCGGTTACCAGCATCCCGTAAGCAAAGCGCGGCCCCAAGGGGGTGGCAAAAACCAGCAGCAGGGCGGCCAGCAGCGGGATGATAACAATGAAGACAGGAGCCTGATCAATCATTGGCGCATATCCTCCAGGATCTCATCCTCTTCGATGGTGCCATGGACCCGTTGAATCTTTTGCAGAATGGCCAGAGCCACCCCCAGGGTGCCGACCCCAACCACGATGGCAGTGAGCATCAGCACATGGGGCAGGGGGTTGGCGTAGGCGGAGGCTTCCAGCAGAGGCTGATGATCTTCGGAAAAGAACAGAATCGGCACCGACGCCCCCTGCTTGACCCCGATGGAGACGTAGAAAAGCAGGATGGCGGTCTGAAAGATGATCATCCCGATGATCTTCTTCATCAGGTTGTTCTTGGCGATCATCCCGTAGAGGCCAATAAAGAGCAGAATCAGGGAGGCCCAGTAGTTATATTTAGCGATAATAAAGGGAAACAGTTCGTCCATGGATTTATAACCCCTCGTACATATCGCCGCCGGAGGCGAGATCGTAATAGATCGAAACCATGACCGCCATGACCGTGATCCCCACGCCCACCTCCACCGCCAGAATGCCGTGGGAGCGAGCCATGGCCTCGGAGACTCCCAAAATTTCGGCCAAGGCGGCATAACCCAGGAAGTTCCAGCCCAGGGACAGACAGAGGGCGCCGATCCCGGCGTAAAGCAGGGCCCCGCCGGCGCAGCAGAGCAGGACAAGCCGCTCCCGGAACCGGGTCAGGGTAAATCGCAGGTTGTAGCACAAGGCCAACAGGATAAAGCTGGCCCCGAAAATCACCCCGCCCTGGAAACCGCCGCCGGGGCTGTAATGGCCGTGGCCGAGAACATAAAGGGCGAAGATCTGCATCACCGGGATAATCATCTGGGCAGCCCCCTTAAGCACTGTGTCGCTCCCTTTGCGCTGAGGGCGCTGGGGCAAAATCTTGCAGAAACGCCGATGGGGGGTACGACGCAAAATAATCATGATAATCAGAGCGGCCAGGAAGACCACCACCGTCTCGAACATGGTGTCGTAACTCCGGTAGTCGGCCAGAACCGCCGTGACCATGTTGGGGGTATGGGTAGCCTCATAGGCCTGCTCGATGAAGCCGGGCGAAAGGTGGCTGCTGGCCGGAGAGGCAGGGTCGGCCCAGTCGGGCAGTTCAGAGGCCGCAACCAGCATGATCAGGGCGCAAGCCGCCAGAATGATCAAGGTAAGCTGTTTCAATCCTTACTCCTCCGCTTGATATACTGGGCAGTGCCGAGAATGAGCACCGTGCTGATGCCGGCCCCCACCGCCGCCTCGGTAAAGGCCACGTCCACCGCCAGCATTGCGGTCCACATCAGGCAGATCAGAAAGCTGTAGGCGCCGGTGACCACCGCGCAACTCACCAGATCCTTGAGGGAAAGGGCGGCAACGGCGCAGATCACCATCATCAACAGAATCAGCAGGTCGAACTGCCATAACAGGCTGGCATCCCAAGTCATTATCATGCTCCCTTAGATCTGGCGGTCTTCCCGGTACCGTTCGGGGCCGACATAGTGTTCACCGGCCTGCTGCTCCGGCAGTTTGCGCTTGGTCCAGTAAGGCACCCCGGCCTCGTAGCCCGCATCGATGATGGCGTGGGTGGCGGTGGGACTGGCCAGAAAAACGAAAAAGACGATCAGGGAAAGCTTGATCGCAGTGACAACGGTTTCACCGTTGAAATCCTTGAGCAGGAAGAGAACCAGGCCGGCCAGCATCAGGGCGGTGGAGAGGGTATCCCCCTTGCCGGCGGCATGGACCCGGGTGTAGAAATCGGGAAAACGCAACAGGCCCACGGTGGTGCCAAGAAAAAGCAACAGGCCGCTGAGCATCAGTAAAATCACTAAAGTATTGATAATCATCCGGTCCTCTCCCTATCCTTGCCGGCCCGAACCTTCGGCAGGTTCCACCACCGGGGTCACCGACGGGGCCGCCTGGGCCTCGGCAGCCTCCTTGGGCACGGGCTGGGCCGCCCGCTGGAAGAAGCGGGCGGCGGCAATGGTTGTAATGAAGTTAAGCAGGGCGTAAGCCAGAGCGATGTCGATGAACATCTCCACCCGACCGTGCAGAGTGCCGACGATGATAATCAGAACCGTGGTCTTGATACCGATAACGTTGACCCCCAGAATCCGGTCGATCACCGTGGGGCCCTGGATTACCCGGTAGAGGGTGGCCAGCATCAGTAGCAGCAAGGCCACCCCCAAGGTAATGAAAAACTGTTCCATCTCAGCGCTTGCCTCCCTCGAAAACCCAGGCCACCCAGCGCTCCATCTCCCCCGGCGCATCGGCCAAGTCTCCAGCCGACTGGGCAGTGATGGCATGGACATAAAAAGTGTCCTCCTGGATACGGATAGTCACCGTCCCCGGAGTCAGGGTGATGGAGTTGGCCAGGACAAACTGGGCAAAAGGAGTTTTCAGATGTGATTTAAAGGAAAAGATATGGGGGTCGATAACATCTTCTGTCTTCCTGGGGGTCAGGGCCAGCTTCACAACATCGAGGTTGGCAGAAATAATCTGCCCCATCAGCCAGATGGCATATTGCGCAAATCGCCAGGCCTGACCAATGCGGGTGCTGAAATCGATCTGGCGATCCTGGAAAAACAGATCTCCAGAAATCCTGGCCACGATGGCGCTGGAGATAACGCCCAAGCTCAAATGAAACAGATCAAATTTTCCTGACATAATGATCCAAAGAACGAACATCAGGAGGAATGTCACAAAACCGTACATGAGTATCTGTGAACCTCTCAGTAAATGATCCCAGGGATAACCTTCCCCCAGTTTATCCAGATGGCTCAACCCATTGTCAGCGCCCACCTGTCAGCAAAAAAATGTGCCCCTTTATGACATCACTTTTTAAAACCCCCGCAGAGCGGCCACTACCCTCCCGCTGACCCCCCTGTACGTGCGATACCACGTTCCATTCGCCTCACAAGAGCGAATGCTGGAAGGATCCGAAGTGCCCCTAAATCCATGCAAACTGGTGTTTGCCGAAAAGAGCACCGGGGATGCTTTCTCGCCTCACGTTTTTTTGCGCAAGCGGCACTGGCTCTTTTTTTCAAAAGCCTCTTCCGGGGCAGCCCGAACCATCATCGCCCCCAGGCATCACGGGACACTTTGAAACAAAATATCAAAAAACCGCCCATCAGCAGGGGCTCCCGCCGTTCCAGACGTTTCACCCGCAACTGTTCCCTGTTGAAACAATTCGGAACACAGGCAACCAAATATGCCCTTCCCTGCTGGACGGAGAAACACTTCCAGCTCGGTCGCCTGAGGTGCCGCTGGGGGCGGCTGAAAGTGGTCCAACCAGCTATGAAAAAGCCTGACAAGGGAAAAGAAGAGACGTCCCGACCATTGCCACATCAGGTCGGCGCCTAATCGGGGCAACCATACCATCGGCACGGCAAGGGATACAAGGGAGAAAATTCACAAAAAAATCCCAACCTCAAGACGGGGCGGGATTAAGCCTGCTGAAGTTATTGTATGAAATACCGACTACCAGCCCCACAAGAGATCGCGCTTAATCCAGCCCTCCACCTTTTCTTCTTCATGGCGAACCTTACCCTCCCCGGTTTCATTTCAGGGTGCGGAAAAGCAGATGCCCCGTTCCGAAGAGAAGCTCTTCCGCAAGTACCGGCTGGGTAACTTCTCGGTGGCCTGCACCGCCATTTTCAGCGCCGGTTTTCTGGTGCTGCTCTTTTTTCTCTAACCCGCCTTTCTCATCAAAGTCGTGGCCCGACGCCGGGTATGAAAAAATAAAGCGGATTTCCTGAAAGGCCGATTCCCTTTGTTTGTCCCCGCTCCGCGGTGGCATCCCTTCGACAAAAAAAGGCTTGAGTTTTGGTAAGGTTTGGTTGTGTTCTGGGGTCGGGTTACGCTAACTAGCTGAAATCCAAGAAAACGCACCCCGGACGGGTGATTTCGGAGCTCAATGGCTGGCCTACGTTTCCCCTGTCAACTGCTTCACGTCCAGCCTCACGGCTGACCGCACATGACTCGGGGCCATGATGGTTTGGTTACTCCTTTCATGTGGGACTCTTTCATCCCCTACTCTATGCCGGTTTTATCCCGGCGCTTTCATGGTGTCCCCGGCATTCCTCACCCTGCGCGCATCGAACTTGACTATCTTCCCAGAACTGTTGTTCTATATAAACAGGAGAAGAGAGCAGGCAATGTCTTACGCAACAAGTGGAGGGTATGCACGTGACGACACAGGTATTTGTCATTGGTCTGGACGACTTTCACCGGCGGCAACTTGCAACCATCCGTCATGCCGATGATTGCACGTTTCACGGATTGCTTCCCTATGAAATGGTGGTCAACCCGGTCAGCTACCCCATCGAGAAAATGATCGAGCAGGGATTGAAGGGGCTGGAACAGACCGACAGGGGGGTGGATGCGATCATCGGTCACTGGGACTTTCCCACCACAGCACTGCTGGCGGTGTTTCGCAGTGCACGCGGGCTGCCCGGTCCCTCTCTGGCGTCGACCCTGATCGCCGATCATAAATACTGGAGTCGTTTGCGGCAGCAGCAGGTTTGCCCCGATAACATTCCGAAATTTCAGAGCGTGGATCCTTTCGCCCCCCATATCAGGGAGCATCTGGAACTCGACTTTCCCTTCTGGCTCAAGCCGGTTGTCGGCTTTTCTTCACAAATGGTCTATCGCATTAATGACCCTGGTCAACTGCAGCAGGCTCTTGCGACCATTCGCCAACGGATCGGGCTGTTCGGCGAGCCCTTCGGCAAGCTGATGCAGCGGGCTGAATTTCCCGCCGATATTCCGCAGGCGATCAATGGCTGGCACTGCGTGGCGGAAAAACCCATCGACGGCTGGCAATGCACCCTTGAGGGATACATCCAGCAGGGAGAGACGGTTGTCTACGGCGTGGTCGATTCGGCGCGAGAGGGGGAACACTGCTCCTCCTTTTCCCGTTATGAGTACCCGTCGCAACTTCCCCGCAGCGTGCAGCAAGAGATGGAAGCGATTACCCGGCAGGTGATCCCGGCGCTGGATCTGGATGACACCCCATTCAATATCGAGTTTTTCTGGGACAAGGAACAGGACCAGATCTGGTTGCTCGAGACCAATACACGAATCTCCAAGTCTCACTCACCGCTGTTTGCCGATGTAGCCGGTGCTTCTCACCTTGAGGTGGCGGTGGATGTCGCGCTGGGGAAGCGCCCCGCCTTTCCCCGACATGCAGGCAGCCATGACATCGCCATTAAATTCATGCTGCGCCATTACGAGGATAGCATCGTCAGCCGCGCCCCTACGCAGAATGAGCTGGCGCAGCTGGAAGCGGATTTTCCCGGCACGCAAATACAGATTGAAGTAAAGCAGGGAGACCGGCTCTCTGAGTTACGTGGCCAGGAAATCTACAGTTATGAAGTGGCGGTCATCTTTATGGGCGGCTACAGCCATGAAGCGATGATGAAACGTTACCAGACATTACTGGAGCGTCTGCCGCTGGAGTTCAAGAGCGTACCGAACAGCGGCGGACATGAGCGAAAAGATTAAGTGGTCAGCCTGGCCGTCGGCACCGGAAGAGCAAGGAGGGGAGTATAAAGGTTAAAGAGTCAATGCCCCACGCAGTGCGCGAAATCGAGCACTGCTGGATATCCATGAGTGACGGCACGCGACTGGCAGCACGTATCTGGTTACCGGAAGGCGCGGAGACCGAGCCGGTGCCCGCTATCTTCGAGTTCATCCCTTACCGGCGTCGCGACAACACCCGTGCCCGTGATCAGATCATGCACAGCTATTTCGCCGGTCATGGTTACGCCTGTGTGCGGGTGGATATTCGCGGCAGCGGCGATTCGGAAGGAGTGCTGGAAGATGAGTACCTGCAGCAGGAGCTCGACGACGGCGTGGAAATCATCCGCTGGATCGCCTCACAAGCCTGGTGCAGCGGCAGTGTGGGCATGATAGGTATCTCCTGGGGTGGCTTCAATGGGCTGCAGATCGCCGCGCTACAGCCGCCCGAGCTCAAGGCAGTGGTCAGCGTCTGTTCTACCGATGATCGCTATGCCGATGATGTTCATCACATGGGCGGCTGCCTGCTGGGAGATAACCTCTCCTGGGCGTCCACCATGTTCGCCATTAATTCACTACCTCCAGACCCGGAGATTGTCGGTGAACAATGGCGCGAACTGTGGCTCCAGCGCCTGCGGGGTAGCGGGCTCTGGCTGAAAAAATGGCTGCGCCATCAGCGCCGGGACGAGTACTGGCAACACGGTTCGGTCTGCGAGAACTGGGGTGCCATCCGCTGTCCGGTGATGGCGGTCTCGGGCTGGGCCGACGGCTATTCTAACGCCGTGTTCCGGCTGCTGGAGCAGTTGCAGGTGCCGCGCCTGGGCCTGGTAGGACCATGGAGCCACAAATATCCCCATCAGGGCGTCCCTGGTCCCGCCATCGGCTTTTTGCAGGAATGCCTGCGCTGGTGGGACAAGTGGCTCAAAGAGGAAGAGACCGGGATTATGGACGAGCCGATGCTGCGCGCCTGGATGCAGGATTACATGCCACCGACCACGTTCTACCATCAAAGGCCCGGCCACTGGGTAGCTGAACCTGCCTGGCCCTCGGACAATATTACCCTCTACCCACTGAGGCTGGCCGCACCGGGCACCCTGGAGCCGGATAGTGTAGAGGTTGAGAGCACCACGATGCACCTGCAGTCACCGCTATCGGTCGGCCTGTTTGCCGGCAAGTGGTGTTCCTACGCCGCCACCCCCGATCTGCCTCACGATCAGCGCGAGGAGGATGGTGGTGCACTGGTTTTTAACAGCGAGCCTCTCGAGGATGCGCTGGTGATCCTGGGGCAACCGATACTTGAACTGGAGCTTGCCGCCAGCAAACCAGTGGCGATGATTGCCGTCAGGCTTTCCGATGTGGCGGAGGAAGACCAGGCAACCCGCGTCACTTACGGCCTGCTCAACCTCACGCACCGGGATAGCTCGGAAAATCCCACGCCGCTGGTGCCGGACGCACCTTACCGGGTAAAGATTAAACTCAACGACATCGGCCATGTCTTCCCCGCGGGTCACAGACTGAGGCTTTCGCTCTCCACTTCCTACTGGCCGCTGGCCTGGCCGGCACCTGAAGCAGTAAAACTGTCCCTGTTTACAGGCAATAGCCGATTGCTCCTCCCCTGCCGTCAGGCGCGCCGCCCCGAAGATGCGGCAATCCGTTTCGCCCCGGCAGAAGGCGCCCGTCCTATTTCTACCCAACTACTTAAGGAGGGGCAGCACAAGTGGCGTGTTATCCGCGACCTGGAGGCCGACGAATCCACTCTGGAAGTAGTTAATGACGACGGCACGGTGCTTATCGAAGCGATCAACCTGGAGATGCAGCGTGCAAACCGCGAGTGGTACAGCTACACCGGTAACGAATACAACTCGACCAGAGGCGAAACCCTGTGGAAGTGGGGCTTTCGTCGCGGTACGTGGCAGGTGAGAACCCGCACCCGTACCGTGCTCACCTCCACTGCCAGTCACTTTATTATCCATGCCGAGCTGGATGCATACGAAGGCGACAAGCGATTTTATGCCGATAACTGGGATGTGCAGATTGAGAGAGATCTGGTGTGAGAAAAGGAGGAGTTATAGTCAAATCTGGTGTTTGAGAAAATTGTCCTCAAATGACAACCCTGTTCAGAATAGTCATTCTATCAGATTGACAAACTACTCTATCCAAAAAATATCATTACCAATTCATGTTGTTAGGAGATTGTGATATGATAAATAAAATAAAGTCAAACCTGCCAGGAGGCAGGGACGGAAAACTACGGATCGATACCCGCTTTATCCGAACTATACTTCCCCAATAAGACCTTGGGCCGGGGCAGGCAAATCGGCGTTCGCCAGAATTAAAGTTGTCAGTACCCTCGCGCCTCATCTTTTGGCAGTATGGCACAATGGCTGCACAGGTAAATTGATGGGAAGATTTCATTGTGACGACGACCAGAATCCTGCACATATCCGACCTGCATTTCGGACCACCATTCGTGCCTGCGGTTGCGGAGGGCCTGATGGACAACATCCAGTCACTCAGCCCCGACGCCCTGGTGGTGAGTGGCGACCTGACACAGCGGGCCAAGCGTTACCAGTTCAAGGAGGCCCGGCAGTTCTTCGACCGCCTGGGGAACCTCCCGATGCTCGTGGTTCCCGGCAATCACGACGTGCCACTGTGGCGGATCTTCGAACGCCTCTTCAAACCACACGCTCTGTACGGCGAAATCATCACGCCCGATCTCAATCCGGTCCTGCGTGTCGGCAATGTCGTGCTGGTTGGTCTCGACTCCACGGCGCCACGGCACAGCATCTCTAACGGCCGAATTTTCCCCCATCAACTCCGCCATAGCGAAGAGATCTTTGCCGAGGAGCCTCAGGACATGACACGCATCGTTGTTGCCCACCATCATTTTGCACCCGGACACGACCGCCTCCTTGATAGCAAGATGCCCAGGGCTCTGCGTGCCATCGACTGCTTTGTCGAACAAAAGGTCGAGATGATCTTGGGCGGACATCTGCACCGCTCCTATATCGGGAGCTCGCTGGACTTCTTTCCCGGACAGCACCGCGACCGCGGGATCATCATCGTTCAGTGCGGAACCACCACATCCCGCCGCGGTAAAGGACGGGAACGCGACGAGAATACCTTCAACCTGATCGAGGCGGGCCCGCAGACCCTCACCGTAACCCATTACCTCTATATGGAGAAGGCGGGTAATTTCGTTCCGTTCAGCAAGCACATCTTTCCCCGTCTGGGGCAAACGTTAGATGCCGGAGATCCCGGTTCCGGATCTTTTCCATTATGAACAGATATCTGCCAACCAGACACAGAAAGAGGAAGCTCCTTGTCTTGGCGATCGCAGCCATCCTCCTGGCGGCGCTGGCCTGGTATGTAAAAAATTATGTCTCCATCGAGGAACTCGCGGATCAAGAAAGCCGCCTCCGCGCCTACATTTCCCACCACCCATGGTCTTCCTTCGCTGGCGGCTTCGCTATTTACCTGACACTGGCGCTGGTTCCGGGAACCGGGGGAAAAGCCATCGTCTACGGCTGGTTGTTCGGGTTCTGGCAAGCTGTGACCATTGTCGCGGTCGGTCTCACCCTGGCCGCGATGGCTATCTTCTCCCTCAGTCGTTATCTGTTCCGGGAAAGCATTGAGAGCCGATACACCATCTTCCTCTCTCTTATGAACAAGCACCTCGAAAAAGAAGGCGCCTTCTACCTTCTCACGCTGCGGATGATGCACGCTCCGTTCTCCATCGTCAACCCGGTCAGCGGGGCGAGCCGGGTGCGAGCCTGGACCTTCTTCTGGACTACTGCGGTGGGTTTAATGCCTGCCAATGCCATTTGGGTTTACGTGGGAATCAACCTGCCCTCGCTGCGCGAACTGGCGGAAAGCGGGCCAGGATCCTTCATCAACCTGCCGCTCCTTGTGGCCCTGGTGGCCTGCGCCGTTCTGCCGCTTTTGATTCGCTGGCTCGTGAGCCACTTTGGAATTCCCGCCTCCGAGGCCCAAGTCCACGACCGAGACCATAGATGAACTACAAAGAAATAATTATGATCACCGCTCCTGACCCCGCTCTCTACTGGATCCTCATCATGATTTACACCAGCCTGGTCGCCGGATCGATAGGCCGCTTCATCGCCCTGCGGCATGCCGAGGAGACGAAACGACGCCAACGTCTCGCCAGCCTGCGCACCTGGTGGCTGCTCGTCACCCTGGTGAGTGCCGGCCTGCTCGCCGGTCGGCTCGGGATATGTCTGCTGCTCACCGCGGCCAGCTGCCTCGCCTGGTTCGAGATCACCGCCATGTTCCGTGCCCGCCCCCAGGATCGACTCGCCATTGGCGCCGGCTACGTTCTCATTGTCATCAATTACGTTCTGATCCTCCTTGGCTCAATCTCACTCTTTGTCGTTTTCATCCCAATAAGCTCGCTCCTCGTCCTCGCAGTCTCACTCCTGATCAAGGACGAACCAACAGGCTACATCAGATCTGCGGGGGCTCTTCTCTGGGGAATCATGTTTCTCGGCTACGGGGTCTCGCATGCCGCGCTCCTTCTGATACTTCCCTCTTCTTCCACCGGCCCGATAGGTCCGGCCGGCTGGTTCCTCTTCCTGGTCATCCTTACTGAAACCGATGATATCTTCCAGGCTATCATCGGCCGACGCTTTGGGGCTCACAACCGGCATCGCATCACACCCACGATCTCGCCCCATAAAACCTGGGAAGGCTTCTTTGGAGGGATGCTGGTCATCGTCATACTCGCCCCCCTCATCGCGCCGTGGCTCACTACTTTAGGCCGGCAAGCGGGCCCGTTCGCGCTCTCGGAACTGCTACAACCAGTGGTCGGTCCTATGCTGGCGGCTCTTCTCATCTCCTTTGCCGGGTTTTTCGGAGACATTAACATGTCGGCTGTCAAGCGCGACTCCGGTGTCAAGGAGAGCGGTAAGCTGCTGCCGGGTATGGGCGGCGTAATCGACCGCATCGACAGCCTCACCATGGCCGCCCCGGTATTTGTCTATTTTCTCACCTGGTGGATGGCGTGACGGGTCCTGAACCACACCGGCAGGACGGCCACGGCAGGCCGTCAGAGCCCTATATCTCCGATCGGCTCCTGACTATACCGAACCTCATCTGTGGGGTTCGCCTAGCCGGCTCATTCGTCCTCGTTGCGATAGCCTGGCTGGATCAGCAGGAGCTCTTCCTCTGGTTTTTTCTCTTCCTCGCCATGACCGACTGGGTCGATGGCAAGCTTGCCATCCTTCTCAACCAGCGCTCGATATTCGGGGCGCGTCTCGACAGCTGGGCCGACGCCGCGCTCTACACCGCCCTGCTGCTGGGGGCAGTAATGATGCACAGCGCGACCCTGGGTTCCGAACTCGCCTGGATCATCCCCGCCGTTGCCGCCTACCTGATCTCCACTGCGGCGGGTTTCTGGAAGTACCATCGCTGGCCCAGCTATCACACCCGGGCCGCAAAGATCTCGTGGTTTCTCGTCGTAGTCGGAGCGATAGGCCTGTTCAGCGACTGGTCCCTCTGGCCCCTGCGCATCGCCCTCGCCGCGGTCACCATCACCAATATCGAGGCGGTCCTCATCACCATCATTTCCCCAACCTGGCGCGCCGACGTCACATCCATCTACCATGCCTGGCGGGACAAGGATACTAGCTGAAGACTCCGTGGTCCGGCACTCCGGCGGTGGCCGAGCTTGCTTTATTGTTGATGCCATTGGGGTGTCGAATCAATGCCTGAAATCCAGACAGAGGCCCCTCTGCGTGCTTGTTCTGTCGCCGGTGTGTATCTCAGAGGGCGGATTTCTCTGGATCGGGGATATGTACGAAGTGCCACAGCCGTCTCTATTCCTTAAGCAAGGTCCCTGTTTTGGTCACCACAGCAGAGATTACAGTTCAGTAAGGTCTTTTCTTCTTGGAAAGAGATCTATTTGTCGAGAGGAATTGGTAATCTCAAAGATAAACACGGCAAGGAGCGGCGGGCCGGG
>JAVLBA010000038.1:0-25708 GCA_031581485.1 Desulfurivibrionaceae bacterium
AGCCGGTCTGATCGCGGGAAGATGCGGTGCCCTGTGAGCAGTTACCTTATTTTTTTTGTCTCGCCGCTGGCAACAGCGGCCAAAGAACGGTAATCTACAGCCCAAATATACCCACTTTTATTTAATGATAACCTCCACGGAACCCATTTCATGGCCATGCTGAAATTATCCACCTGTGTGCGGCCCGGCGGCCGCTTTGCCTTCACAATTCATAAGCCCTCTTTCAAGGTCACCAATCTCCGGATCCATGACCAGGTGGCGGAGCTCGGCCTCTGCCAGGGGCAGCCGGTTTTAAACAGCCGCAACTTCCCGCCCGGCGACGTGGAGGTGGCCCAGAGTGACTGGGTCTACGAGATAGCCAATCCCTTTTCCTTCAAGGGCACCACCTTTATCAATGCCGCCTGGGCCGACAGACAGGCGGCCGCCCCCCTTGCCATTTCCCTGCCTGCCATGCCCCCGGTTTCCATGGCTGACTCCCTGCGCCGCTGCCTGAGCGACAGCGAGATTGATGAGATTTTCCAGACCCTGCCCGCACCGCTGCTCCTGGCCCTGGCCACCACCTCCACGGACCCGGAAGATCTCACGCGCCTGGCCAGACAGGCCGCTGCCCTGATTATCCTGGAGAACGGCGAGGTGGGCGGCCTTCATTATGAGGAGCAGAACGGCAGGCCCAGGCCCCTTATCCACAACCATGACCTGTGCGAGGCCGTGGCCAACAACCCGCACCTGCCCGAGGATTACCGCCAGGCCCTGGTCCTGCGACCCGGGGCCCAGGGCGACAGTGAGATCATCGGCGAGTTCCAGAGTGAAAAGAGCCATGTCTTTGAGTATCTCCGCCGCAATTCCTATATTCCCTGGGGCCATTACGCCGCCAATATGGCCGATGACGCGGTGCGCTACAGCCTGGCCGACCTCACCGAAAACGATATGATCGGCATGCGCCACCTCTACTACCAGCGGAGCTATGAGCGGCTGGCCGTGGATCTGGGCCTGGCCGCCTTCAGCCGTCGCCAGATGGCCACGCCTGCTGAGCTTGAGGCGAGGCGCCACCAGATCGTCACCGCCCTGGCAAGCGGCGCCAGACCGCCTTTTACCGCCACCCTCTGGGGCTGGAATTACGGTTTTGATTTTGCCCCCAGCGGCTATCGGCTCAATGCCTCCCACCAGATGCTCCATCAGCAGTTTGCCCTGATACCAGACAATGTTGACGGCAGACCCTGCTTTGCAGCCGGCGACCTGGTTGCCGCCTGCTGCCGGCATTACCGGGCAGAAACAGGTAATGGTTTTTTCAGCGACTACCTGGCCGCCATCCGGGCCAATTGCCGCCTGGACAAGGGCCAGGGGGAGGCCAGCCTCATCATCCATGAGGACGAACATGTCATGGTCTTTGTCCCCAAGGCCCAGACCTCGCAGTGGGAGGTGCAGATCGTCACCACCGGCCCGGCCGGCAATATCCTGGAGCTCTCCACTGCGGCCCGTTACGCCCTGGACCGGGCCCTTTTTCTGGCGGCCAAGGCCCTGCATGGCATCGGCGTCAAACTGCTCTGCTCCATTGAGTATTCAAAACGGTTCACCAGCACCGAGAAGGAGCAGCGCCTCCTCTATGCCCTGCTTCCCAGACTCCCCAAATCCCCGGGGGCCTTCAGCGAGTCTCAGCTCCGCTGGGTCAGCGGCCATTTTCCCGAGGATCTGGCCACGGCCCTGCGGGCCAGCCTGGAGAGGCAAAACGCTACCAGACAGTAACAGCACTTGAAAATATCGCTACCAGGCGGTAACGTCTTTTTGCCGCGACAGAGGCCCACAAGCCGGCCAAAGGGGGGCCAGGGACCAAACCAGGGGTCTCCGTCATCTTCAGGAATAGATTGTGCATAAGGCCCCGGAGTAGAAGAGAGCAGGTATGAATAAAGTGCAGTGGAACAAAATGAGCCTGAGAATCAAATTCATCTTCCTGATCGGCATTGTGGTGGTCATCTCGTACGGCATCACCTTTTACCGGACCTCCCAGTTCCAAAACGAGCTGGTTCTCTCCCAGGCCGCCCGTCAGGCCCGCATGCTCCACACCCAGATCCTCATGACCCGCCAGTGGGTGGCCGATCATAACGGCCTCTTTTTTCTCCGCCAGGCCGGGGTGGAAGTCAATCCCTTCCTCACCGAGCCTGAGATCATGGATGCCCAGGGCAACAGATACGTCAAAAGAAATCCGGCCATGGTCACCAGGGAACTTTCGGCCTATGCCGACAAGGCCGGCTTTTGCGGCTACCGGGTTACCACCTTGAAGACGATTAATCCAGCCAACGCCCCTGACCCCTGGGAGGAAAAAGGTCTCCTGCTCTTTGAACAGGGGGTGGAGGAGGTTATCGAGTTCGCTCAAAAAGACAATCAGCGCATCTTGCGCTACATGGCGCCCTTGCCCGTGGAAGAGTCGTGCCTGGAATGCCATGCCTTCCAAGACTACCAGGTGGGTGATATCCGCGGCGGTCTCAGCGTCACCATCCCGGTGGACTGGGCCTATGCGTCCATTGCCCGCAATAACCGCATGCTGCTCTTCATCGCCACCATCACCATTTTTGTGGTGGGGCTCACCATCTATCTCCTCATTGACGTGCTGGTGGTCCGCCGCCTGGGCATCCTGGAAAAGGCCATGGAGAATTATCCTGCCCGGAAACCTGCCCCGGCCCATCTTCCTGAGGGCGGTGACGAAATAGGCCGTCTGGCCGGCAAATTCAATGATTTCTGCCAGCGGCTCGACACCTCCCAGACGGAACTGGAGCGCACCAGACAACAGGTCTTTCAGAGTGAAAAAATGGCGGCCCTGGGCCGGCTGGCCGCCGGGGTGGCCCATGAGGTCAACAACCCCCTGGGCGGCATGCTCAACTGTGTCAAATCCATGGGCGAAAACCCTGACGACAAGGCCCTGCACCGCCGCTACCTCCAGCTCATGGACAAGGGGTTGAAACGGATCGGCACAATCGTCCAGCAGCTCTTGAATTTCGGACGGCGGGAACCCCTGCAGTACAGGCTGGCCTCCATTGACGAACTGATCAAAGAATCCTTTGTGCTTCTTGACTATGGCCTGAAAAAAATAGATCTCCAGCTTGATCTGGCCCTCCCCGATCCCTACCCCATTGATGCGGCGGCCCTGCAACAGATCATTGTCAATATCACCCTGAATGCCCTGCAGGCCATGCCTGACGGCGGTTCTTTTTCGGTTACCACCAGGCTCCAGGATGAGATGGCTGTTCTGACCTTCAAAGACCAGGGCCAGGGGATTGCCGAAGAGAATCTGGCCCGCATATTTGACCCTTTTTTCACCACCAAGGATGTGGGTGAAGGCACCGGCCTGGGCCTGGCCGTGACCTATGCCCTGGTCCAGCGGCTGAACGGCAGCATCCTGGTGGAAAGCAGCGCCGGCCAGGGCACTTCCTTTATTGTCCGCCTGCCCCTCAAGCCCAAAACAGATGAGACAACCAGATGACCTCTGCCCCCATTTTACTCGCCGAAGATGATGAAATCATGCGCATCACCCTCATTGACCGCCTGCAACAGAAAGGCTGGCAGGTGGATGAGGCCGTGGATGGTCGCCAGGCCCTGGACAAGATCAAGACCAAACAGTACCAGGTGATCATCTCCGACATCCGCATGCCCCACGCCACGGGTTTTGACATCCTGGAAGCGCTCCAGAAAGCCGCCGTACCCACGGATATCATTTTCATGACCGCCTATGGCAGCGTTGAGGATGCAGTGGAGTGCCTTAAAAGGGGGGCCTCTGATTATCTCCTCAAGCCCTTTGACATGGATGACCTCATCATCCGCATCGAGAGAATACTTGAGATGCAGAGGGTGAAGGCACGCTATATCAGTCTGCAGGAATGCTGCCGTCAATTTCGCAAACCCATCATCGGCAGCAGCAGGCCGGTCCAGGAGATGCTTGCCCTGATCAACCAGGTTGCCGTCTCTGACGCCACTGTCCTTATTACCGGCGAGTCAGGCACCGGCAAGGAGCTGGTGGCCTCTGCCATCCATTACACCAGCCCCCGGGCCAATGGCCCCTATATCCGCCTCAATTGCGCCGCCATTCCCGAGGGGCTCATCGAATCAGAACTCTTCGGCCATGAAAAGGGGGCCTTTACCGGCGCCGAGGCCAGAAAAATGGGGCGCTTTGAGATGGCGAACAACGGCACCCTCCTCCTTGACGAGGTGGGGGAAATGCCTCTGGGCCTGCAGGCCAAACTGTTGCGCGTTCTTCAGGAAAAGGAGATTGAAAGGGTGGGCGGCACCAAGAGCATCAGGGTGGATGTCCGTATTCTCTGCGCCACGGCAAAAGATCTGAGCGTCCAGGTGCACAAGGGTCATTTCCGGGAGGATCTCTTCTTCCGCCTCAAGGTGATCGACCTGGAGGTGCCCCCCCTCCGCCACCGCAAGGAAGATATCCCGGAACTCTGCGACAATTTCATTATTGAACTGGGCCAGGGCGAACGATCCCTGAGCTTGAGCACGGAGGCCATGGACGCCCTGCTGGCCTATGACTACCCCGGCAATATCAGGGAACTCCACAATATCATTGAGCGACTGCTGGTTCTGCATCCCAACGAGATAATCCACCCCTGGCACCTGCCTGCGGATCTGGCCATCGGTGCCGCCCCCAGCTCCGGCAGCAGCAGCCCTCTTCTGGCCACAGCCGTGGCGCAGGCGGAAAAAGCGTGCATCCGCCAGGCCCTGCAGCAGAGCGCCGGCAAAAAAAACGAGGCCGCCGCCCTGCTGGGCATCAGTCGTAAAAATCTCTGGGAAAAGATGAAGAACTATGCGATGAGCTAACCGCTCACCGTCAAGTCAGGCTGGGGCCGGCTCTCTTTATTTCTTTTTTATTTCCTGGAGGGCTTCATTCATTTTAAACAAAACAATGAGAAGCTCACACCATATTCTCGCCCCCACCGCCCCGCTGACTGCGCAGACGATTCCCAACAGGAATTTCCCCGGGGTGAACCCTTGGTAACCGCCAAACATGGTTCCCAAGGCAGCAACCACGGTCCCCAGGAGCAGCAGCCAATAGACAAAGGTTATGATCTTCGGGGTAATCATTTTTTCAAAAAACAACACATCTTTCATCTGCTTTCCTTTTTGTTGAGTGAAAGCCTGACCTAGACTGAACAGGGGTTGAGGCGGGCCTTTTGCCGGGGTCAATTTCCACGGCTTTGCATTTTCTACCTGACGCCAAGGGGGAGCACAAGGGGTTTCTGGGCGACTGGGAGGACCAAGGGCCGACAGTTACGGGAGCAAGACCTGGGGCAAATGGAGCAAGCAGGATGACCGCGCTTGGGCGGCCGCGGCCAGCAGCGACAAAGGCGTCAAATGAGCCGGACTGGCTCAGGCGAAGAGCTCTGCCTTTGGGCCCAGGGCCATGCTGCCTGCTCTTTTTCCCTTTGTGTCTTTGGCCCTTTGGGGTTATGATATGGGTCTTTTTTTGATGCACTTCAGGTTGGCGCGTGCGCTTGCCGTTCTTGACGGGCGGCCTTAACATCTTCAGGTGGAATTGATGCAAAAACCAGGTTATTACGGAAAATGGGGCGGGGCCTATATCCCTGAAGTCCTCTATGAGACCTTCAAAGATCTTAATGCCGCCTTTACAGCTGCCAAGGCAGACCCCACCTTCTGGCAGGAATTTGTCGACCTGATGGCCACCTATTCCTGCCGGCCCACCCCCCTCACCCACGCCGCCAACCTCTCCAAGGATTTTGGCGGCGCCCAGATCTTCGTCAAACGGGAGGATCTCAACCATACCGGGGCCCACAAGGCCAACAACGTCATGGGGCAGGGGCTGCTGGTCAAACGGATGGGCAAGACCAGGGTGATTGCCGAAACCGGCGCCGGCCAGCACGGGGTGGCCACCGCCACCATGGCCGCCAAATTCGGCCTGGAGTGTACCATCTACATGGGCGAAGAGGACGTCAGGCGTCAGCGCCCCAATGTCTTCTGGATGGAAAAACTGGGGGCCACCGTGGTGACGGTGACCTCCGGCTCCAAGACCCTGAAGGATGCCATCAACGAGGCCTTCCGCGACTGGGTCAGCCGCATGGATGACACCCATTACGTCATGGGCACGGTGTGCGGTCCCCATCCCTTTCCGGAGATGGTGGCCTGGTTTCAGTCCATTATCGGTATCGAGGCCCGTGCCCAGATCATCAAACAATTCGGCGGACTGCCCTCCAGGGTCTATGCCTGCGTGGGCGGCGGCTCCAATGCCATGGGCATCTTCCAGGGTTTTCTCGATGAACCCCAGGTGGAGTTGATCGGTGTGGAGGCGGGAGGCCATGGCCTTGGCAGCGGCCGGCATGCCGCACGCCTGGCCTCGCAAGATGCCTCCCCCGGCGTGGCCCAGGGCTATCACACCATGTTTCTCCAGAACCAGGAGGGACAGATGATGGACACCCATTCCGTGGCCGCCGGCCTCGATTATGTGGGGGTCTCCCCCATCCTCACCGACCTGTGGGAACAGGGCAGAGTCCGCTTTGAAGCGGCCACCGACCAGGAAGTCATGGCCGCCTTGGAGCTCACCATGAAACGGGAGGGCATCATCCCGGCTCTGGAGTCGAGCCACGCCTTTGTCCAGGCCTATAAAGAGGCCCCTGACATGCAGCCGGATGAGGCCCTCATCATCAACATGAGCGGCCGGGGCGACAAGGACATCTTCACCATAGCCCAGGCCTTTAATGATCCGTCCTGGAAAGATTTTATCATCAAGAAGGGGGCTGAATATGCAGCTTGAACAGACCATCAGGGCAGAACTGGCCCGGCCGGGCAAAGATATCCTGCTCATGACCCATATCGTGCTCGGCTACCCTTCCCTGGCAGTCAACCGCCAGGTGATCCAGCAGATGGTGGCAAACGGCGTGGAACTCATTGAGATGCAGATCCCTTTTTCCGAGCCCATGGCCGACGGCCCCACCATTGTCCGGGCCAATCAGGAGGCCATTGAGGCAGGCACCACCGTGAAAGAGTGTCTGGCCTTTGCCGCCGAGATGGGCCGGGAGCATGACACCACCTTTCTCCTTATGACCTACTACAACATCCTGTACAGATATGGGGTGGAGGCCTTCTTCAGGAAGGCCAAAGAGATCGGCATCAAGGGTTTTATCATCCCTGACCTGCCCCCTGAAGAAGAGGAGGCGTTCTGGAAACTGGCGCACCATTATGAAATTGCTCCCATTCTCATCTATACCCCCACCTCCACGGAACAGCGCATGCAGGAACTGGCAGCCAGTGCTGAGGGTTTCATCTATTGCGCGGCCCGAAAGGGGGTCACGGGGAAACAGACCGATTTTGACGCCTCCTTTGCCGATTATATGGCCCGCTGCCGGCGCAGTACCACCCTGCCCCTGGCTGTGGGCTTCGGCATCAGCTGCCGCGAGGATATCACCTTTCTCACCGGTCGTGCCGATATCGGCGTCATCGGCACAGCCACCATCAACCTGGTGGATGCCCAGGGTCCTGAGGCGGTGGGCCCTTTTATTGCGGGGCTGCGCTGAGAAGGGTTGCCTCTCTTGAAGTCTCGCCCCAACTCAGCTGCAAAAAAAAGAGAAGACCTCCTCTGCAAAACAGCATTTCCTGGGCTAACATCCTGTTTTAAAAGAGGAATTATTTTCTGTTGCTTATCCTTGCATCTTTTGTTTTGTCTGTGGTAAAAGCAGTTTGATTAAAAAATGGTGATAATTCGTTTTGCTTTCCACAAACGAATTTTTTACCATTTTTTATTTTGTACACTCGGCTACGAGCTGGCGCCTGACTGATGAGCAAAAAGGAGTTGCAGGCAGATCCTGCATGGTGAATGTATTGACTGAAGCAATAAGTGCTAACGAGTTCAAAAAAAATCATCAACGCCTCAAGAAAACAGCCAAGGATCGTCTCCACGATTTTTGGGCTCTCTTCTCCAAGGAAGATACCGTTCTCATAGCTGTCTCCGCAGACCCTGATTCCCTGGCCAGCGCCATGGCCGCCAAACGTCTCCTGCGCTCCCGCGTCAAAAAAGTCTCTATCGTTTATCCTAATGAAATAAGAAGGTTAAGCAATATTGCCATGGTGGACCTGCTCAAGATAAAGGCAAAACGGGTCAAGACCATACGCCAGGAAGGGTATTCAAAATTCATTCTCCTTGATTCCCAGCCCTCCCATAACCCTTTTTTTGACAATATCAATTTTGATGTGATTATTGACCACCATCCCGTCTCCGGGGAGTGGAAGAGCAATTTTATCGATATCCGCCCTGCCTATGGTGCAACCGCCTCCATGATGGTGGAATATCTGCGGGCCGCCGGCATTAAACCATCGGTGAGCCAGGCCACGGCCCTCTTCTATGCCATCAAGGTGGACACCAATAATTTTGAAAAAAAGGCAAATCTGGCCGATGCCATCTCCTTTCGATATCTCTTTAATATCGCCAACCAGAACCTGGTACGCAAAATTGAGCTTTCAGAATTGCGCCTTTCTGAGTTAAACTATTTCAAGACAGCCTTTGAGACCATGAAGGTCAGCAACAACAGGCTCTATGCCCATGTGGGCCGGGTTTTCAACCCCGACATCCTGGTCATCATTGCTGATTTTTTCAACCGGGTTCATCCGGTTTCCTGGGTGGTGATCTCGGGCATCCATGGTGAACGCCTGGTGGTCATCTTCCGCTGTGATGGCTATCGCAAGAATGCCGGCACCCTGGCCAAGAGGGCCTTCGGCGAGATAGGGTCGGCCGGCGGTCACCGCCAGGCAGCCCGGGCAGAAGTACCCCTGAAAAAGCTCGGCAAGAATGATCAGGAGTTTAACACCCGGGTCCTCAGAAGAGTGATCAGGCGTCATCTCTAGTTTCATTATGTGTAGTTAAGGCAGAGATACAACATTGAGCCCGGCAGAACCCCATCTCGCCGGTCTTATTTTTTTCTTTCCTTTAAAAACAGAGGTTTCTATGAAAGTGAAGCCAAGAACGCTGGCCATGATTTTGGCCGGCGGCCGGGTCGACGAACTCAACGTCCTTACCCACTACCGCCCGAAATCGGCGGTTCCCTTTGGCGGTTTTGCCAGGGTTATTGATTTCCCCCTCAGCAACCTGATGAACTCCGGCCTGGAACAGGTTGCCATTCTCAGCCAGTTTCGCAGTTTCTCCCTCATCAACCATATCGGCATCGGTGCAGCCTGGGACATGATCGGCAAATACCGGGGCGTCTCCATCCTGCCGCCCTCCACGGGGTTTGGCACCAGTTCCTGGTACAAGGGGACAGCAGACGCTGTCTTCCAGAATGCGGATTTCATCAACTATCATGATCCTGACGAGGTGCTCATTCTCTCCGGTGACCATATCTATCAGATGGATTACCGGGACATGATCGCCTATCACCGGGAAAAAGACGCTGATCTTACCATTGCCTGCGTCCAGGTTCCCTCTGACAAGGCCCAGCGCTTCGGGGTTGCTGATATCGATGATGAGGATGATGAGCGGGGAGGCCGTCTTCATAAATATGAAGAAAAACCCGCGGATCCCAAGTTCAACTGGGCCTCCATGACCATTTTCTGCTTTAAGCCCAAGGTCCTGCATGAAGTCCTCGCCGCCAATGCCCGGGAGGATGACTCCTTTGAGTTCGGCCGCGATATCATCCCACGGCTGCTCTCTGCAAAACGAAAAATATACGGCTATAAATTCCATGATTACTGGGGCTACAGCCGGACCATTGCCGAATATTGGCAGACCAGCATGGACCTGCTGGGTCCGGAGCCCAAAATAGAACTGGATAGATGGGGGGTGCGCACCAATCTTGAACACCGCAATATCCGCGACCTCCAGCCCCTGAAGGTGGGGAGCCAGGCCAGAATCCAGGACAGCCTCATCTACAACGGCTGCGTGATCGAGGGGGAGGTGGAGCACTCCATCATCTTCCCCGGCGTCCATGTCAAGAAAGGGGCCGTGGTGAAGGACTCGGTTCTCTTCTTCGATAATGTGGTGGGCCGGGATTCCCATATCGAAAAGATCATCAGCGATGTCAATGTCACCATGGGCAATGGCGTGCGGATCGGCAAAGGCGGCGGTGAAGGCGGCGACAATGTCACCATTCTGGGCTGGAACAATTCTTTCCCTGATAACATCGTCATTGGCGCCGACTGCACCATCTACCCCCACCTTGAGTTGAGCAAACTCAACAGAAATATTGAAGACGGAGAGGTCATACGATGACAGAGTGCGACAACACACTGGTTCTTCTTCTTGCCGGGGGAGTGGGTAGTCGTCTTAACACCCTGGTCCAGACCCGAGCCAAACCAGCAGTGCCTTTTGGGGGCATCTACCGAATTATTGATTTCAGCATCTCCAATGTCATGAACTCCGGCCTGTCACAGATCGGCGTACTGACCCAGTATAAACCGCTCAGCCTCATGAGTCATCTGGGCGGTGGTGAGGCCTGGGACTTCATCGGCCGCAGACGTGGAATCAAGATCCTGCCGCCCCGTACAGGCTCCCAGGATTCCGACTGGTACAAGGGCACAGCGGATGCGGTGCGCCAGAATATTGATTTCATCAAGGCCCACCCCTCCAAAGAGATCGTCATCCTTTCCGGCGACCATATCTACCGCATGGACCTGGACAACATGCTTGCTTTTCACCGCCGTAAAAAGGCGGATATCACCATTGCCATGATGGTGGTGCCCAAAGAGGATATCCATCAGTTCGGGACAGGCATCACCAACGAGGAAGGAAGGATCGTCGAGTGGGAGGAAAAGCCCAAGGTACCGCGCACCGACCTGGCATCCATGGGCATTTACGTCTTTGACACCGAATATCTACTCAATCTTCTGGAAGAAGACCGTGAAGAGGTCGATTTTGGCATCCACCTTATCCCCAAGGCCATTGGCCGGGACGCTATCTTTGCCTATCCCTTCCATGACTACTGGCGTGATGTGGGGACCATCCAGTCCTACTGGCAGGCCAACATGGACCTTCTGGATGTGAAGTCAGGCATATCCCCTGAAAACTGGGGAATCAGGCCCAATGTGGAATCCAGTGTCAAAGGCAGTGCCGACCGGCCGCCGGCCCGCTTTGCCAGAGGTTCCACGGTCCAGAAATCCATGATTTCAGCAGGATGTGTCATAGAAGGCGAAGTATACAATTCAGTGCTCTCCCCCGGCGTCCGGGTGGCCAAGGGGGCAATGGTCCGTGACTCCATCCTCTTTCACGATGTCTCCGTGGGAGTGAATGCCGTTGTCGACCTCGCCATCCTCGACAAACGGGTGCAGGTGGGCACCAAGGCAACAGTGGGTCATGGCCAGGATAAGGAGACCATCAACAAGAAATACCCCTCTCATCTCTACACCGGCATTACCCTCATCGGCAAAGAAGCCACCATCCCGGCTCTTGCTCAAATCGGCCGCAACTGTATTATCCAGCCCCGGACCAGGATCAAAGATTTTCCCACTATCACCCTCCCTTCCGGGGAGACGATCTAAAGCCCCAGCGCAAGCGGCAGCCAAACGGCTATAGGAACCGGATAAAGAGCAGGACCAGGGTAAAAGAGAGGGCACTCAAGATGAGACAGCCGAAAAATTTATGCTGATAAGGATAGTTGAAATCGAAGAGTTGCAGGACACTTATGGCGGTGACAACCCCCACAAAGGGGACCATGGCGGCAAGCCCCAGATCAAACCAGGCATTCTCAGACAACACCAGGGAAAAATAGAGACTGCCAAAAGACAGGAAACTGATCCCGACCAAACTGATCTCCATAAGCAATTTAGCCAGGGGAAGCATCAGGGAGTAGGCATTCATCTGGGCCATCACCATGGCCAGAAGTATCAAGAGAGAGGCACCTATCAGGGCCTGCACCAAGATTTCTCCCTGGGCATCTGCCATAGAGCTGGCAGACATCTCATACCACCCTGCCAAATCAAGATTATAGGCAGCACTGAACCCCAAGGTAATGCCGAATATCAGGAGATGAATCCACATAGTATCTATCAGCTCTTTGGCAGGTGATGGTCAGGGCAAAAAGCCGATGGCCCGATCAATCTTATGGAGGAAGGCAAAACCTGTCCCCTGCTCGGTGAGGCGGGCCGTCTGCTGGACTGCCTCAAAGACGGCATCAGTCTGATCTTGCCGGGTGATAATCAGGATAACTTCTTTCTCCGGCTTGATAAAACGGCCAAGAAAGCCCATCCGTTCTCGCACTCCACGGCCCCGCCCAAAATAGATTGTCGCCCCTTCCGCCCCCGCATCCAAAGCAGCATCAACCACCTTATCAGCCTCGCCCCGCTGGACAACACAGGTTATCAAACTTGGTTTTTCTTCAGTCATTGCAGCCGAATCCCTCTCGTTCAAACATGATGAGTCAAAAATATCTCACGCGTACCAAGACGCCCGGGACGAAAAAAGACGGCCACACCGAGACCCTAAAACCCAGGTGGCAGCCAAAGCGCACGGACTTCAAAATAAGATGGAGCCAAACCGGCAAGCAAACCATTCCATGCAACCATACCATACAAATCGCCAAAACAAGAAGGCAACTGTAAAGATACAAAAAACATATCCCCTCCCCAGAAGCAGCACAAGGGCAGGCCCGCAAAAAGATGGCCACGATGTGGGGTCTAACCACGCTGAAGCCCACTCGCAGCGGGGTAACAAGATATTTACTCTGAAAAAACGGGCACTGAAGGGAAAAGTGAGGGATCGGTGTGAGGAATAAACCTGCAACCGGAAAAGCGGATCATGAACTCCTGATTGACGTTAAGTTCCAGATAGGTAATCTTGGCAGGCAGGGCCTGGGAGCGTGCCCTCAGCTCCCGGTGGCGCAGCACCATTTCAGCACCGGCCAGAGAGCTGTTGCCGATGGGCTTGAACACCTCCAGGGGCAGATCAGGCAGCATACCCAGGGTGATGGCCTGGCGGGGATCAATATGTTTGCCAAAGGAGCCTGCCACGAAAATCTGTTCCAGCTCCCTGAAATCAAGGCCAACCTGGGCCATGAGGGTGGTCAAAATAGAGTACATGGCCGCCTTGGAACGCATCATGGCATCAAGATCCACCTGGGTAAAGATAACGGGCTGGCCATGGGCGCCCTCTTCCGCCGGGACCACCACAAATGCCGGGCCATCAGGGCTCTCCATGAAACGGGCGCCGGCATACCTCTTCTGCAATCTGCCGCGCACATCAATCATCCGGGCCAGATAAAGACCGGCCACCAGATCGATAATCCCTGACCCACATAGTCCCTGGGGCTTGCCGCCCCCCAGGGTTTCATAGGAGAGCTCTCCGGTGACGGGCTCAATACGAACCTTATCAATGGCCCCAGGCCCGGCGCGCATGCCCATTCTGGCAATGCCGCCCTCCAGGGCCGGCCCGGCAGCTCCGGCGCAGGCAATGAGCCACTCCCTGTTGCCGAGGACCACCTCGGCATTGGTGCCCACATCAATGAGCATGGCCGTGCCAGGTCGCTCATCAAGGCCACTGGCAAGGATCCCGGAGATGAGATCCCCTCCCAGATAGCTCCCCACGCTGGGCATGATCCAGACCGGGGCCCAGCCATGCATGGCAAGACCCAGCTCCGCGCCATGACAGATATCGGGGCTGTTAACCAGAGGGATATAGGGCTCCCGGCAGAGGGTGGCAGGATCGGCCTGCAACAGGAAATGGACCATGGTGGTGTTGCCGGAAACAGCCAGGGCGCGGATATCCGCCGGTGATATGCCCACCTGCTGACTTAACTGCTGAAAAAGGGTATTAATCCCGGCAACAACCGCCCGTTGCAGGGTCTGCAGCCCTCCAGAGGTGGCGGCAAAATGAATACGGCTGAGAATATCGGTCCCATACTCTATCTGGCCATTGGCGATGGTGGCCTGGGCCACCACATCTCCGGTGAAGAGATCAAGCAGGGAGGCCTCCAGGTGGGTGGTCCCGAGATCAAGGGCAACAGCAGGCAGGATAGCGGGTTTCGTGGCCAGAAAATCAACGAGCTCAAAATGGCTGTTACAGTCATTGACCACGGCAAGCCCGGCAAAATCTGCCTGGCGGCATGACTTGGCGACCCTGGCCATGGCCCCATAGGGCACAACCAGAGACCCCCCACATTTTCCCGTGACATTTTTTTTTAGTCTATCTATATCACCTGTGTTATCTTGCAGGCTTGGCTTGGGGCAATCAACGGTGATAAGCTGGACAAGGGAAGGCATAGGTTTCTTTCTGTTTCCTGCGGATATTTCGGGAGGGCGGAAAAGGGAAATCCCAGGTTGGGTGCTTTCTGAAAAGCAGGCCTTGGCCGCCCCTGTTGAGCGAACCGTTTTTTCCCCTTCTCCCTCAAATAATTCTCATGCAACCAATACTTTTAATCGCCGCAAGGTACCAAACTTCGCGCTGATCAGCCATGAAAGAAATACTTGCCATCATGCTCGGCGGCGGTCTGGGCGCCACCAGCCGCCACGGCGTCAATGTCTTTGTCCATCGTTTCAACGTGGGCAATCTTCCGGTGGGGACCATTACCGTCAACATGATCGGCTGCTTTTTCATCGGCCTGTGCGGTGCCCTGCTTGAACATTACAAGATTGCAGCCCAATATCGGCTCTTTTTACTCACCGGTTTTTTCGGCTCATTCACCACCTTTTCCACCTTTGCCAGAGAAAAGGCGGAGCTTCTCAAGGTGGGAGACCTGAAGACGGTGATGGTCTACGCCTTGACCAGTAATATTCTCGGGGTGTTGCTTGTCTTTGCCGGCTATCTTGTCGCCCAGCACCTGATAGAATCGGTGGGCTGAGAAGATGCACCTCCTTGACCGCTACATCTTCAGGCAGTTTTTCTGGAACCTGCTCCTGGTCCTGGGGGGGCTTCTCTCCCTCTATCTGCTTATCGATTTTTTTGAGCAGATTGAGCGCTTCACGGACAAAGGCCAGACCATCGGCTTCGCCCTCCGATTTTTCCTCATAAAGATTCCCAGCATATATTATCAGATCTCACCGGTATCCATCCTCTTGGCAGGCATCATCACCCTGGGCATCCTTAATCACAACCAGGAGGCCATGGCCCTCAAGGCGGGCGGCATCAGTCTGTTGCGCATTATCACCCCGGTTATTCTGGCCTCCCTGCTTCTCACCCTCCTCACTCTTGCCATGAATCAATGGCTGCTGCCCCTTACCACCAGCAAAACCAACAAGATCTGGTACACGGTTATCAAGCAGCCCGACATCAGCGGCGTTGTGCAGGGGGAGCGTGTTTTCTACCGCGGTTCAGAGGGTATTTACTGCTTCAAACTCGGCAAAGACAACACCACCTACCATGACCTTATCTATACCGCCTGGGATGACCAATATACCCTGACAAACTTCCTCACCGTAGCCAAGGGGGAATATAACGGCAGCTGGCACCTGGAAAAGGGGCTCAAAAAAACCCTGGGCCCGGAAGGGACCTATCATATTACCACTTTTGACAAGGGAGAATTTGAGCTCAAGGAGGGGCCGGAGCAATTTTTCGCGCCCATTTTCCGACCCGAAGAGCATTCGCTGACCTACCTCTGGCACAAGGCCCAACAGGAGAAGGCCAGGGGCATTATAACCGGCGTAATTGACTTTTACGCCCGCCTCTCCTTCATCTTTCTTGGCGTGCCTCTGCTGCTCTTTGCCCTTCCCCTCACCATCTACGTTCATCAACGCTGGGGCCGGGATCTTACGGTTGCCATTCCCCTGAGTACCGGCCTGGCCTTTGTCTTCTGGGGGATCTGGTCAACCCTGCAATCCATGGCCCAGGCCCAGGTGATGCATCCTCTCAGCGCGGCCTGGTCCATTCATGCCATCCTCGCTTTTATCGGCATCAGCTGGATTCTGCGCATGAACCGGGGAGGGTGAAGAATGGTCTCCAGTCCCGTTGATATTTCCTTTCTCAAAACCTTACCTGCCGGCGCCGCCGTGGGCATTGTCGGCGTCCCCCCCCTGGCGGTGATGGCCATCCTGGAACAGGGTGCGGCAACCATTTTTGACCTTGATGAAAGCCTGGTGAAACAGGACATGGAAGAGACCATCCTCTATCTGCCCAGGGTTTATTGCGCCATCCTGCGCACCGTGGTGATAAACAGCCTTCATCTTGATCTCCAGGCCATTATCATTGACGTGGGGCCGGGGAAATGCGACTGCGCCCTCCATGTGGCCACCATCCTGGCAGACCGCCTGGCAATCCCGGTTATCACAACCCGCAATCTTGATGCCACCCCCTTTGCCACCCCCCTGTGCAAAACAGAGATGGCCCTGCCCGAAAAGATGGCCCGGATATGCAAGTCCATCCAGACCACTGCCAGCCATCCCCCCCTGCCGGCCTGCCAGGCGACCGCCGGCTTCTGGGGGGTGCCGCCACGGGATTTTTCCCTGCTGGCCCTCTTTCCGGCCACCACCCACGTCTACGGCTGGAGCCGCTGCATGGAAAACAAGACCCCGGCAGACCTGGCCCTGGAAAACCACTTCAATCCCCACTTCCCCACTGTCTTTTTTGCCCAGTCCTTTTGCGCCAAGACCGCCCTGGCCAAACATCTGGCCAGCCAGCACCCCAGAGCCCTTTTTGTTGACTGCGATGTCACCGCCGGCAGCTCGGTGCGGGCCAAGATCCAGGCCTTTCTCGAACTTTCGGGGGTCTATGATGCTTCTTGCTGATTTCGGCACCACCTACGCCAAATTCATGGATCTGGCCGCAGCCAATCCTCTCCCCTATCTGGAACCTGCAAAAAACATCAGTCCGGAGTTGCGGGTGGATATGGCCACCGGCCATAACGGCAAGCGCTTCACAGATTATTACGTCAACGAGCTGATCGCCCTAGCCCGGGGGGGCGAACAGCTCATCAGCGACGAAGATTTCACCCTTCTTGACTGCGGCAGCCGGGATATCAAATTTGTGCGCTATGAAAAAGGGGTTCTGGCTGACATGGGCTGGAATGCCGAATGCGGGGCCTCAATGGGCTTTACCATTGAGCTCCTGGGACGCTATTACAATCTTGACTATCACCAGCTGCCCGTACCCAAGAAATCCTTCTCCGTGACCTGCGGTGTCCTGGGGATGAGCCAGATCTTTGATGAGATCAGCGCCGGCAGCGGCGAAGAACAGGCAGTGGCCAGTTTTGTCAAATCCATTGCCATTAATGCCTTCCGCTTTGCCGGTGAACCGGCCCGGATCCATCTCTCCGGCGGCCTGTGCGACAATCCACTCTTTGTAAAAAGTTTTCCGGGCGAGGTGATCCCCATGGGTCGTTTTGTCCTTCTCA
Source organism: Desulfurivibrionaceae bacterium (assembly GCA_031581485.1). Classification (GTDB taxonomy): domain Bacteria; phylum Desulfobacterota; class Desulfobulbia; order Desulfobulbales; family SURF-16; genus BM506. The sequence continues at coordinate 17,250 of JAVLBA010000038.1, forward strand.
AGGGACTGGCGGTAATGGCCAAGAAGCTCAAGGGACAGCCATGAACAGCAAAGGCCCGAACTGTTTCCAATGCCGCCATTTTTACATTACCCATGAGACGAGCCACCCCTATGGCTGTCAGGCCATGCGGTTCAAGGCCAGGCAGTTGCCTGCCCTGGTTGTCCGCAGCAATTCAGGCATGGAATGCCACCTCTTCACTCCCAAGGAATGACCTCAAAAACCCCCTTCTCCGGGTGCCAGCGATAACCGCTCCCCATCCACATCTCTTCCACCAGTTCCACATCCACGCTGAGACCGGGAACTTCAGCAAAATCGTCATAGACCACCAGAATCTCCTCATCGCTGATCATGCCGTCTCGATTACGGTCTGCCCAATGAAAGGGCGCCATGGTCAGGGATTGGCTGCCGCCGATGACCACCTCTTTTTGCCGGCCCTCCCTGGTGGTCACGGAGCCGTGAAAATGGAGATCATCATGACCGGTGGCCGTGGCCATATAGCCGAAATGCCGCTGACCACTCATGTGTCTGACCACCCACTTCAACTCGCTCTTGGCCGGCGGCTGAGGGGGAGCAAAGGCAGATGTTATCCGTACCCCAGGGGGCAGGGCTTCACGGATCACCACGGAAAGGGGCGTGCTCGTGGTCTCCACGGTGATCACCACGGGAAAGGGATTGCCGGGCAGGGCATGAGTGGGGGTTTTTCTGGTTGCCGTCAGGTTAATTTCCGGCACAGGTTCCTGAAGGCGACTGTAGACAACCAAGGCAGCAATCATAAAAAGAAGGGCCAGGAAGGCGGGCCACAGCGCCAAAAACTTCTTGCGCTTGCCCGTGAGCGGCGGAGGCTGGCCAGGTTCGGCTTTTTCTGACTGCTCCCCCCTCTCCTTACCCTCCAGAATGGCGGCAAGTTCGACGTCAAGGGCTTCAGCCACTTTCTGGGCATTTTCCATTTTGACGGATTGATAATGTCTGTTTTCCCATCTGGAAATCGTATCCGTGGTTACCCCCACAGCAGTGGCCAGGTAGAGCTGAGTCAGCCCCTTTTCTTCGCGCAATTGGCGCACAAGGCGGCCGTCAATACGCACCATGACCAGACCTGACGAGAGAGTTTTTTCTTTCAAGGATATTTTTTCATTTTAAGATTGAGAAGATGACCACATTGTAAGCCTTCCCGAGCTTTTTTCAAGCAGGATTTCTCCTGCCCGGCGGCCCTGCCACCCCACATGGCCATCCACAACTCCTTGTTTTAACAAGAGCTCTACCTGACATGGCCCTATTCCCCTCTCCACATGACCCCATGTCATCTTTTTCTTTTAGGTGCCACCCCTTAAAGTATGGACATCGAGAAGGAATTTTCCATCAACCATCAAAAAAGGAGAGGTCATGAAACGCACCGTGTCCACATCATTTTTAAGCGCTGCCATCCTGCTTCTGGGATGCAGCACCAGCTCTCTGGCCCTTGATATCCCGGAAGAGGTGGATATCAATCTCCAGTCCTCAAATCCGTCATTACAGACCATGGGCAAGGACAGTAAAACCGTGCCGGCCTTCAGCCATGCCAAGCACGCCGGAACCATTCTCCAGAATAACAGCAGCCATGTCAGCAGGAGCTATGACCAGCAGTTCAGCTGTACCGCCTGCCACCCTGGAGCGGAGAGTAATGAGACAGTGCATTCTGAGGCCACCCAGCAGAGACAGGTCGAGGAGGTAGAGAGTGCCGGGAGCGTCAAAAAGTATATGCACGGCCTCTGTCTGGATTGCCACAAGAGCATGAAGAAGGCGGAGCTGGCCACCGGCCCCACCTCCTGCCGAGGATGCCATAACCCCGCATAATCAAAGAGCCCACCGGTCTGACCTCTGAGACAGGCCAAAGAATAAAACCCGAGTATATGGAGAAGATGATCATGAAAAAAATATTGACCTTAACCCTGGCCCTGGCCCTGGCCACTGCCTCCGGCAACGCCCTGGCAGCACGGGCAAAATGTACGGTAAAAGCGGTGGATGAGAAGAAGATCTCCCTTACCTGTCCCACTTCTGCCGAGGCCTTCAAGGTTGGCCAGGAGGTGACAATCCGGAGCTCCAAAACAAGAAAAGCCATTGAAGGCTGTTAAAGAGGCAACAAAGACCGCCGCCCTCCAAAGGGGCGGCGGTTCCTTTTTGCAGATCGCCGGAAGGCGCCGATCAACAACAGGTATCATCTCCTTATTAACCGCTGGTCCGCTTTGCAATTGAGTGAAAAGAAAGCCCCTGCGCAACCGTGGCTCACCCTCTGATCTTTTTTTCAATCTATTTCAAGGAACGTACCTTTCCTGCCCATTTTGCTCTACCTCTTTTTTTTTCAATTCCAAAGAAGATATCCGCAAACAATTCCACCTTTTCTCTTGTCAAATTCCGGGTCAGCGTATATTATTGCTCCTCTTGTGATATAAGAGATTTGAGGCGGCATAGCCAAGTGGCTAAGGCAGTGGTCTGCAAAACCATTATTCCCCAGTTCGACTCTGGGTGCCGCCTCCATTTTTTAGGTAAGGGCTTGAAGATTCTCTCTTCAAGCCCTTTTTTTTATCTCACCGTCCCTTCTGCTCCATGGGCAGGCGGCTCTTTTATCCCATAAATCATAAAAAAAAGGCGGCAGGGAAAATTTCCCCAGCCACCTTTTTTAGCAGACCGACTCTTTTCCCGCCAGCAGGCCGCTAAAAACCAAACTCTTCCAGCATCTCGTTGACGGTACTCTGATCAAGCATGCCGTCATCCTCCTTTCTTTCACCCGATATAGAGGTCAGATATTTGTCCACATCATGCTGGGCCAGACTCTTACTCTCCTCAATGGTGATATCCGCCTGATTCTTTTTCATTTTCAGCTGAGAACCGAAGCTGACCACAATGGCCAGGAGTTGGACCTGGAAGTCACTGAGCATCTTAAGAATCTTCATAATCTGCTGCCCCGAGAGATCTTGAAAACTCAAGGCCTCTGTTATTTTCGAGACATCCGCTGTTATAGAGGTGGAGACCCCAAAGGCCGATTCAATTTTGGCGAAAATATCCCGTTGATCTGCAAGGGTCATGGCACTGCCGGCCGCCGCCGCAGCAGCCCCCTGGCTGGCCAATTTGGGCAGCCCGCTCAAGGTTTCTTGAGATTTCTGGAGAGAGGCGATCACTTCATCTAAGCGGGGATCAGGGGCGGCCGCGGCTCCTGTCTCCTCTGGCAACTCTGAGCTGAGATCTTCCACTTCTTCAAGGTCAGGGACCTCCAGGGGAATTGTCTGATCAAGAAAAATAGTGGCCTGGCCGCTATCCATTTTTTTCAGGAGATTCTTGATGCTCTTGTCACTGCAGGCGACAAAGAGGGACTGAAAGACATCAGACATAGGCACATTAAAATAATTATCTTCGTCTGCCTCCTGGCCGGCAAGCTTGGCACTGAGAGTATCCTGGAAAAGAGGGGGATCAAAAATCTCCCCTGCTTTTTCCCGGGCACCGGAGATGTGCTCCTTCACTGTTTCATTGGTGCACAACTCATAGAGGGTCTGGAAAATGATATCGAGATCAAAGAGGTACCGTTGTTTTTTCTCAGCGGCTCCCGAAAGGGCGGCTGGAGAGGCTGGCTGACCGCTCTCCTTGATCGCCGCCAGGAGATCAAGGGCCCTGTTGATATCAGCGCTGACCACTTCAACCTCAGACGCCAGAGGGGACTCCTCCTCAGCTGCGTCATTTTCACCCATGCTGTTTAAGCCAAAGGCGGGATGGTTCTTTAACTGGGAGAGAAGGGTCTGCACATCACCCGTTCCCCCCTGGACCTTTTCGACATTGTCCATGATCTCCATGGCCGCCCTTTCCGTCATGGCAACAATATCTTTCAACTGGGTCTTGGCGCTTTCCAGCTTGTCGCCGGCCTCATCCAGGGTAGCCCTTTGCTGGCGGCGATCTTCGGCCGGGATTTCCATGATGGTGGAACTAAGAGATTTGGCCAGCTGCCCTATATCATGATAGAGATCCTCTGAGACCAATTGATAGTAGTCATCGCCGCAGCTTCCCTCTGCACTGGCCGCGGCAAGGTCCTGATCCTCCCCGGCTGGCAAAGAGGGCCTCCCTGTGGTGGAGGGCGATGATTCACCGATCATGGTAATATTGTAGTTGACCTCAGCTGTCGGTATACGAAAATACCCTGCCCCTATTTCCAGAAAAATTTCCGGTTTTTCCGCCACAACACGCCCCCTTTGTCAATATTCTCCCCTTCCGGATAATTCAGGAGGGGATGAAAAGCCTCTACAGCCTGGTTCGTTCAGCTTGGGCGGCTCTCCCTGTGCAAAAAAAGGAAAGCCCTTAGGCGAACCTATCGGCACAACATTTTGAAATCTTGATATTTTATTTAATTGCCGGCTTGCCGCCCCCTAGCGGCTCTCCTGAGAGAGGGTGCAGGGTGGTGCTATTTCACTTCAAGAAGGGCAGCAGGGTCTTAAAGGTCGGCGTACCGGCCTTACCCAGCAGTTCGTAGATGATCATCTCTGTATTGGCGACCACACCGCCGATCTGCCGGATCCTGGCCAGCCCTGTTTCATGGTTCGTGGTTGCCCGAGAGGAAGCAGCATCCGCTGGAAGCCACATGGCGTAGCTGGCATTGATGCCGCCCATGATGGTCTGGTAGATGCAGATATGGGTTTCCACCCCGCAGACAATCCAGGTGTCTATATCTGGATAGGATTTCAAGGAAGCAGCAGCAGCCTCATTATTAAAACAGCCGAACTCCAGCTTATCCAGGGGTTTCACCCCAGCCATCTCAGCGACTATTTCCGGCAGAAGTGCCCCGATGCGAGCTGCATACTGGGTAGTGGCCACAATGGGCAGGCCCAGCTCCCTGGCGGTTTTAATGAGCAGCACAGCGTTGCGCACCACCTCTTCCCGTCCAGAAACAACCCGCATCATCCGCTCCTGGATATCCACCACCAACAGGCCACACCGCCTGGGATCCAGTGATTGTATGGTCCTCATCAAAAAACCCTCCTCAAATTGACAAGCCTGTCATCATAACAATTGACAATTCCACCGGTACTGATAAGACCTAGGACCAATCAGAAAAAAATTCCAGCCTCCCCAACCTTGCCATGACAGACATCAGCTCGCAACGCATTAATAAAATAATCTCAAACCCGCCCTGGGGCGCCACCCTGGAAATAAAGGGCTGGCTCAAGTCCAAACGGGACGCCAAAGACTTTTCCTTCCTTGATGTGGGGGACGGCTCCTGTATGCAGGGACTCCAGGTCATTGCCGACAGTTCCCTGGCCAATTACCAGAGTGAAATCAAAAAACTGACCAGCGGCTGCAGCCTGCGCATTGTCGGTGTTCTCCAGAAATCGCCGGCCAAGGGCCAGAGCGCCGAGCTTGTCGCCCAGACTATCTCCGTCTATGGCTGGGCAGACCCGGACCACTATCCCCTGCAGAAAAAAAGACAGTCCTTTGAGTTTCTCCGCACCCTGCCCCATCTGCGCGGCCGCACCAACAGCATGGGGGCCATGATCCGCATCCGCAGCCGGCTCTCCTATGCCATCCACCACTTTTTCCAGGAGCGCGGCTTTCATCAGATCCACACCCCGGTCATCACCACCAGCGACTGTGAGGGGGCCGGCGAAATGTTCACGGTCACCTCCCTGGATCTTGATCAGCTCATGGCCTCCCCGGCCCAACAGGTGGATTTCAGCAAGGATTTCTTCGGCCAGAAGGCGGGTCTGACGGTGAGCGGCCAGCTGGAGGCGGAAACCTATGCCCAGGCCGTAGGCAATGTCTACACCTTCGGCCCCACCTTCCGGGCGGAAAACTCAAATACTAGCCGCCATCTGGCCGAATTCTGGATGGTGGAGCCGGAGATGGCCTTTTGTGATCTTGAGGGGGATATGGATTTGGCCGAGGAGATGCTGCAATACCTGGTGGCCGACATCCTGGCCTCGTGCCCGGAGGATCTTGGTCTGTTCAATAGTTTTGTGGACAAGGGCCTGCTGGCGCGCCTGGCCAAAATGCAGGAACCCTTCCAGCGCCTCACCTACAGCGAGGCCATCGAACATCTCCTGGCCAGCAAGCAGGCCTTTGAATATCCTGTATCCTGGGGGATCGACCTCCACGCCGAGCATGAAAAATACCTGACAGACAGCCTCTTTCATGGCCCGGTGATGGTGAGCAATTACCCGAAAGGGATCAAGCCCTTCTACATGCGGCTCAATGATGACTGCAAAACCGTGGCAGCCATGGACGTGCTTCTCCCGGGCATTGGCGAGATCATCGGCGGCAGTCAGCGGGAGGAGCGCCTGGATATCCTCCAGCAGCGCATGAGAGAATGGGGAGTGGCTGAAGAGGAGTATCAATGGTATATTGATCTGCGCCGCTTCGGCACCGTACCCCATGCCGGTTTCGGCCTCGGTTTTGAACGCCTTCTCCTTTTTATCACCGGCCTCAGCAATATCCGGGATGTCATCCCCTTCCCGCGCACCCCGGGCTCAGCAGCCCTCTAAGATATGACCTTTCTCAGTCTTGCCCCTTTACGGGGACTCACCGATGCCATCTACCGCAATACCTTTGCCCGTCATTTCCCCGGCTTTGACCTGGCCATGGCCCCGTTTCTCACCACCTTTGAGGGCAGCAAGGTCAAGTCCGCCCGGCTTGCCGACCTGCTGCCGGAAAACAACAGGGATCTTCCCGTAGTTCCGCAGATCCTCTCCAAGGACGCCCACCAGTTCAAGATCCTTGCTACCATGCTTTTTGAGCTTGGCTATGAAACAGTGAACTGGAACCTGGGCTGCCCCTATCCCATGGTGGCCAACAAGGGCCGCGGCTCCGGCCTGCTTCCGGAACCGGACAAGATCGCCTCCTTCCTGGAGACCATTGCGGACATGCCCTGCCGGCTCTCCATCAAGACCAGACTGGGCAGACAAAGCAGCGCTGAGATCAGGGAGCTGATCCCCATTTTCAACGCCTTTCCCCTGCAGGAGCTCATCATCCACCCCCGCCTGGGCATCCAGCTCTACAAGGGCAAGGTGGACCTGGAGGCCTTTGCCTTTTGCCTGGCCCATTCGACAAATCCCGTGGCCTATAACGGCGACCTGTGCACCCTTGCCGATTTCGAGCGGCTGAGCAGCCGTTTCCCAGAGGTACAGAGGTGGATGATCGGCCGCGGCGCCCTGTGCGACCCCTTTCTGCCGGGCCAGATCAAGGGCATACCGCTGCCGCCACACCCCCTTGTCCAGCTCAAGGCCTTCCATGACGAGCTCTTCACCCTGTATGGTCAGCGCCTCAACGGCGGCAGTCACCACCTGGGCCGGATGAAGGCGATCTGGTTTTATCTGGCCGGCAGCCTCAAAAACAGCAAAAAACTTTTGAAAAAGATTCAGAAAACAAAAAATATAGAGACCTATTGCACTCTCATCGACCACTTCTTTGCCGAGGAGGCCCAATGGCATCAGCCACCAGCAGCAAACCGCAAGTAGACCTGAGGGGCCTCTTGTCAGCCAGCCGGTGCGGCAGATATCTTGTTTGCTGCACTCTTTTCCTTTTCCTGGGATTTGACCAGGCCTGGGCCCAATCCACCTTGTGGCGCAGTCAATCCCCCGACAAGACCCTCTATCTCATGGGTTCCATTCATGTCTTGCAGGAAGGCCATTATCCCCTGCCCGCCGTAATGGAAGAGGCCTTTGCCCAAAGTGATCTTATTGTCTTTGAAATGGATCAGGCGGAAATGGAGAGCCCGGCCAGCCAGCAACTTTTTTCCCAAAAAGGCCTCTATCAGCAGGGTGCGTCGCTGCAGCAAAATATTGCGCCCGCCACCTTTCAGGCCCTGGCTGACCATGTGGCCCGTCTCCAGCTGCCCATGGCCATTTTCCAACCCATGCGGCCGGCTTACTGCGCCCTGGTCATAACCATGATGGAATTTCAGCGCCTGGGTTTTGAACCCAGGTATGGGCTGGACCACTATTTTGCCGACAAGGCGAGACGCCAGGGCAAAGAAACAACTGCCCTGGAAAGTGCCGAATTCCAGATCAATCTTTTTTTCAACATGACCCCCCAGGATCAGGAAAAATTTCTCCAGCAGACCTTGGGTGAGCTCGACACCTTTGCCAGGGAAGCAGAGGCCATGAGCCGGGCCTGGGCACAAGGAGAAAGCAGCAAGCTGCACGAACTCCTGACTGCAAGCTTCAGCGACTTTCCCGGCCTTTATGAAAAACTGATCGTCAAGAGAAACAAGAGATGGCTGCCCGAGATTGAGCAGCTTTTAGAACAGCATCAAACCGTGTTGGTGGTGGTGGGTGCCGGACACCTGGTGGGCCCGCACAGCCTTTTGAAATTTCTGGAAAAGCAGGGCTACACCTTCAGCCAACTCTAACAGCCCGTTGAAGAACTACTGCTCTCGAAGGTCTCTCTTCGTTCGCTATCTGCTGATGCGGCGTCAAAATTCGGCTCAGGTAAGCGAGCCTGCGAGACTC
>JAVLBA010000039.1:0-25688 GCA_031581485.1 Desulfurivibrionaceae bacterium
CAATGCCCATATACTTTGCCAGCAAGGCAGGGTCCATCTGATTGGCGGCCATATAGTAGAGCAGGACGCTGGCCTCACCGGCCACAACCCTGGCCCTGGCCGCGGCCACCTGGTTTTCAATAACCTCCCAGGCCTGGCGATTAACCACATCCACCGTCGCGGTCTCGGAGCTGGCCAGGCGTCGACACGGGCCCTGGCCCTCCACCGCATACTGGATAAGAGGCATGCCCTCGGTTATGCCCTTTTTCGTGCCATCAGCCACCGGAAATCAGACCACGGTAAGATGCATATAGCCACAGGAAAAACGACCGCTTTCCGGGACCATGCAGAGGATGGTCTCGCCCTTCTGCAGCCGGCCGGAATGAAGCAGCTCCTCGAGCATGATATAGATGGAAGCAGATCCCGTATTGCCCTTGGTGCTGAGGTTGGTGAACCACCGGTCCATATCAAGAGCAAAATCCATGGCCTTAAAGGCATCAGCCACCCGCAGCCGGAAATAATCAGAGGAATAATGGGGCAGAAACCAGTTGATCGCCTCCGGCTTCAGGTCATATTTTCTGATCAGGGGGGCAAAGACACCCTGGGCAAGGAAGGGGACAATCTCCCTGTTGAGCAGCTTGGCATCCTGCTTCACAGGAAAGGCCTCGGCAGCCACGGCCGCCGCCAGGGAGCCAAAGCTTCGCCAGCCCTGCAGGGAGCCGTCTTCTTTTTTCACACAACCCGCATACATGCACGGTTCAAAACGATGGGCATGGCTGCTCATCTCAAGCCAATCCACCTGCAGGGCCAGGCGGTCCGCAGGCCGCTCCGCCGTCACCAGGCAGGCCCCGGCCCCGTCGGAAAGCATCCAGCGCAGAAAATCGGCCTCAAAGCTGAGCTGCGGTTTCTTTTCCAGTGCCGCCGCCCGCTCGCGGCCACTGGCGGCGCAGATTGCCGAGCGCATAAAGGAGGAGGCCAGTTCCGAACCCGTGGCAACCCCCTTGCCTGCCATGCCACTGGCAACGGCCATCACCACATATTTCAAAGAGGCCAGGCCGGAGAGACAGATGCCGCTGGTGGTGGTCACCTCCAAGGCCGGACAGCCCAGTTCCCCATGCACCATGGAGCCATGGGAGGGCATAAGCTGATCCGGGGTGGAGGTTCCGCAGCAGAGAAGATCCAGATCGGTCAGGGCCTTGCCATCAGAAAGCGCCAGGGACCGGATGGCCTCGGCGGTGAGCTGGGCATTGGAATGGGTCATGGCCCCGGTCAACCGGTCCAGGGCATAATAGCGCTGGTTGATGCCGTTATTGCGCAGAATGACCTTTCGGGTCCGCGACGGCAGATTGCCCACCATGCCCAGCACCTCTTCCATTTCCTCATTGCCCACCGGGCCATTGGGCAGAAAGCTGCTTATTGCAGAGATATAAACTTTTTTGTTCATTAGAGACGGGCACCGCTATGACTCATCTTCAGGAGCGCGGCGTAGCGTTGATAAAAATCTTTTTCCGCCAGGCGCGTTGGGGTCACGGCATTGGTCAAGGTGTAATAATCGAGATCGTGATTGGTAATATCCGCCTGCATATCAGCAAACAGCGCTGTTCCTGGCAGGGGAGTTAACACGGTAATCATGGGCAGGTCAACTTGATGATCACAAATATATCTCTCCAACCGGTCAAAATCACTCTGCTTATAAGAGGGGGAGATTATAAAATCACCTATTATGGTGATGCCGATATCATGGAGGATCCGGATCGCCTCGCTGTTGACGGCCACGGAACTGGCCTTGTTCATGGCGGACAGGGAGCTGTCATCAATCTCTTCAAACCCGACGATCACCGCCCGCAAGCCCGCTTCCCGCCAGGCAACCATCAATTCCGGATGCTTCACCACCGTGTCTGATCGGACATCGGCCAGGAATTGTTTCCGGAGGTCCGCCTCCTTCAGGGCGGCTCCTAACCGGGTGGCATGCTCGACATGGGCAAAGGTGTTGGCATCAAGCAGCCTGATCACCGGGATGTCAGGCAGCAAAGAGATATCACGGAGAACCGTATCAATGGAGTGGGAGAGGTAGCGGCCATTGGTGAGGCCCTTGATACAGCAGAAATGACAGCGGAAGGGGCAGCCAAAGGCGGTGACCACAAAACCCATGTCCAGTTGCAGGGAAGTGAGGACATAGTGGTCGCGATAACGCTGCACCAGCTCATAGGCGGGGGGCACGTCATCCACCAGATCAGCCATGGAGAAAGGGCGGGGGCTGTAATGGGCCCTCTTTCCGGCTCCCACCTTGCAGATACCGGGGATGGCGCCCCCCTCCTCTCCCTCTTCCAGGGCCCTAATTAATTGCCGGAAACTGGCCTTGCCCAGGCCGATCACGATATAATCGATGACGGACAGATGGAAAAAATCAGGGTCATTGCTGGCATGAATACCGCCCACCACCACCTTGGCCGGGCAGCTCTCTTTCACCTGCCGGGCCAGGGCCACCATGGCATTGGCCTCACAGGTCATGCCGGTGATACCCACCAGGTCCGGGCCAAAGGCGGCCAAGGTGGCGGCCAGGCCGGCCGGCTCCACCTTCAGATCAAGGATCATCACCTCATGATCCCGAAGATTGCCGGCCAGCACCTCCAGGGCCAGGGGTTCCCCGCGGAAGATCGGTTTAAGGGAGTCGATGCCATACTCCTCTTCCGGGATGGAACGGCCGCTGTTGGGGGGATTGACGAGTAAGATTTTCATTTTTTAAAAAAGTTGGTGTACGTAGTGGTTGCCGCCGGCTCTCAGCATGGTCATTTTACTGCCGCCGGAGAGGATGCGCCGGCCAACCACAAAAACACGTTTTCAGGGATAGGCCTCAAACAAAATTGCGGCATTGATGCCGCCGAAACCGGAATTACAGGTCAAGATCGACGGCGCCAGCAGGGGCTGACAGGCAGTGCCGGAGATGGGCACCGTACTGTCGGCACCAGCCCTGAAGCCGATGGTGGGCGGGATATGGCCGCTGGCCAGGGTCTCCAGGCAGAGCACCGACTCAATCACCCCTGCCCCCCCCAGACAATGGCCCAGGGCGCCTTTTACCGAATGAACAGGGGGAGGCGCCTGCCACTGATGGGCAAAGGCGGTGAGCTCCATGGCATCATTATAGTGGGTGCCGGTGCCGTGGGCATTGATGGCCCCCACCGGCAAGCTGCCCTGCCTGGTGGCCTGCTGCAGGGCGGCAATGAGACCTGAGCCATAACGGCAGGGGGCGGTGATATGGGTGGCGTCACAGGCCGTGCCCCAGCCCGCCAGCCGGGCTGAGGGAGCCAGACCGAGTTCCCTGGCCCCCTCCAGGGTGGCCAAAAGGAGCCAGCCGCCGCCCTCCCCCAGGGAAAGGCCGTCCCGCCGGGCGTCAAAGGGGCGGCAACCGCTGGTAGAGAGGGCCTGCAGACTGGCAAAGCCGGCCAACACAAAACGGCTGACCAGATCAAGCCCCACCACCAGCACGGCCTGACATTCACCAGCCTCCAGACGCATGGCCGCCTGCATAATGGCCAGGGTGCCGGAGGCGCAGGCGGCAGAGACCGTTTCCACCTCCCCTGCCCAGGGCAGACGCTGGCGCAGCAGAGCGGCAAGGTGCGGGGCCTGGGCCACCAAATCGGGCGCCCCGGCCAGGAGTTCATCCGGGGCCGCCTTGGTGGTGGCACAGATCACCGGTGTCCGGGCAGGGAGCGCAGGTACCGTGGCCAGCAGCACCTCCAACAGGGAGGCCAGCCGGCGGGGACTCCCCAGTTCACCGTCCAGGGCGCAGAGCGCCACCGGCCAGGGGTCATGAAAACCGGGGGGCTGGAGGGGCCGGAGACCGCTGCGCCCCTGACAGAGACCCTGCCAGGTCTGCTGCCGATCTCCCAGGGCGGTGACGATCTGGCCGTGAGCGGCGATAATGGTCATGAGGCCAGCTCCCCCGCCAGCCACCGTTTCCTGAAATCCTCAATCCAGGGGGGCGGCAGCAGCAGCAGATCACCCTGGTCATCGGTAAAGAGCTGAACCGTATAGCCGCTGGCGGCCCTGGTCATACCGGCCTTCAGGATCTCATAGGAAAAATTGAGCCGCAGGGAGGCACACCAGTGCAGGGTGGTGATGATGGTGGTGGTCTCATCAAAGCGCAGGGGCAGATGGTAGTCAAAATGCATCTGGACAATGGGCGCCCTGATCTTATGGTCCCGGAAGCCGGGATAAGGAAGTCCGAATGTATCGCCAAAGGCAATCCGGCCATCCTCAAAATAGCTGGGATAGCGGCCATGCCATACCATCCCTAAGGCGTCGACCTCCTCAAAACGAACCCGGCGCTGACAAGGGACAACAAGGGGTGGCGGTGCGCCCTCCTCCTCTGCAAAATAGTGGCGGGGAAAACCCATCACTGCTCCTCCAAAAAGAGTCTGCCCGCGGCAACCTGCTCATCTTGACGGCTCAGGCTGAATTCGGCCTGCCAGCCGTTATCCTGCGCGCGCAGCTGGCCCTGGACATCCAGGAGCTGGTCCACACCCACCACCAGCCGGAACTTGGTGCGCTGACAGGCGCGGGTGAGCAGTTTTTTGGCCAGGGCCAGCTCGGCCAGCTGGCGCACCAGGGCCAGCTGCACGATGGCAGGCAGCACGGCCCGCTCCGGGAAATGGCCGGCAAAGGCCGGGAAATCAGGAGGAAAAGAGTAGCTGCCGGAAAAGCGCAGCCCTTCTGCAGTGGCTTCACACTCCCAGCTCTGCAAAGCGCGGTCCAGATCATCTGCCAGTCTCTGTTTGGTCATCTATTCACCTCGTCCCTCAGGGAGGGTCTGTAACGCCAACCCGAAACCGGTCCAGGGACTGGCATAACGGGCCTCTTGCCACTCCTTTCGGTCATATTCCACCTGCCACATTGTTGCAAGCCCCAGGCTGGCTTTTTTGCGCCAAGCGCCCTCATGCATTTCATAACAGAAACGCAGGAGAAAGCGGCGGCTGCAGGGCAGCTCAGCCGGCTGGGCAACCAGGATCCGGAACAGGGCCTGGGAGAGGAGGCCGGGCAGAGACGACTCCTCAAAAGGGCCATAGGCCTTGCGCAGCTGATGGCGGCCGCTGCCGCTCACCCTGGCCGAAAGCAGGGTGACGCCGGTGGCATCGAGCAGGGCATAGGAAAAACCGTCCTGGCCGGGCCGCAGGGCCAGCAAGCCGGAGAAACGGGGCTCAGACCAGCGACTGAGACGGATATGATAGAGCGGCACTTTTGCCGGCTGGATCTCCAGGCCGGTGGGCTGCAGGGGCAGTGTGCAGCCGCCCATCAGCAGGGCGCAGAAGAAAAACAAAAGCCTTTTCATGACTTTTCCCCGGCCAGAATGGGGGTGACCAGCAGGGCGGTGGGCCAGGCGGCGCCGATGCCCACCAGCACCGTAATTCCCAGGGCATGGAGGGCTGGATGCGCGGCAAAGGCCAGGACCCCGAAACCGATCAGGGAGCTGCAGGCACAGATGGAGATGGCCTGCATGGAGGCGATCTCCCGGCCGCGGCAGACCATGAAGATACCGTAATCGACACTGAGGCCGATGACCATGATGCCCATGAGCAGATGCATCATATTGAGTTCCCCGCCGCTGACCAGACTATAGATGGCCATACTGGCCAGGGCGGAGCCCACCGGGGCCAGGGCGCCCACCACCGGCCGCACGCGGCGCAGGGCCAGGCTGACAATAAGGAGAATAATCAGCCCGGCCGCCAGAGAAAGGGTGAGGATATCCCGGCGCAGCAGCTGCTCCACCTGCTGCCGCCACTTATGGTTGGCCAGCAGATAGACCCCCTCCTGCTGCTCACTGAAAGCCAGCAGCAGGTCATAGAGCCCCTCTTCCATGGTGACGGTGGTGACCACCAGGAACTCGCCATCCGCGCCCTTAGCCTGCGGCCCTGGCGCCCGGATCATATTGCGGGCCAGAGGGGCCAGGGGCCCGGCCAGAAGATCGTCGGCTGTCAAGGGCGAAAAGGGGTGGTCCAGCCACTCAAAAAAGGGCTGAAACCCCTGGGGATTGAAGCCCTGCTTCCGGGCTGCCTCGGCAAAGCGGCGGTGAAAATCAGGGCGCTGCTCCCAGAACTGCTGCCAGGCCTCCAGATGGGCCTGCTGGGTCACCGGACCGGGCAGAAGGGGTGCCAAAGATTGAAAGCGGCTGACCTGCTGCTCCTGCAGAAAGGCATAAAGAGCGGAATTCTTCTCCAGGGCCGCAGCCAGAGAGGGAGCACTGGCCACCACAAAGGCCTGATCCCCGGGCCGGCCCCAGGACCGGTGGAACTCCTCCTCCTGGGCCAGCACCTCTTCGTCCGGGGCGTCAAGCACCCGTAAATCGCCGTTATAGTGGAGGGCGGGCCAGCTCAGCCCCCCCAGCCCCATGAGCAGCAGCCAGCCCAGCAGCACCAGGGCCCTCTTCTTGCCGGCAGGCGGCATCAGGCTCCACCCCCGGTCCAGGGGAGATGGATGGCGGGGGGGGCGAACCAGGGGGATAATGACCCACGACATGGATACGGCCAGCACCACACCCACCAGGGCCAGCAGGGCCATCTGTTGATGGGAGGCCACCTGTGAGAAAAAAAGCACCACAAAGACACCGGAGGTGGTGAGGGTGGCCAAAAGCAGGGGCCGGCGCAGACCGGCCATCACCTGGGCCGTACTCTGCTGCCGGCGCCTGAGGGCCAGATAGATGTGGACGCTGAAATCAACAGCAATGCCCAGCAACACAATGCCAAAACCCAGGGCCAGGGCGCTGATGCGGCCAAAGACCAGATCCACCACCCCGATGGCAAAGGGGGCGGCAAGAAAGGGAATCCCCAGGACCACAAAAGCGCGGCCGTCACGTAAGCTCACCAGCAGCAGCAACAGAAGAAGCAGAGAGGCAATGGGCAACAGAATCCGCAGGTCCCGTTGAATGGCGCGGGCATTGGCCAGGGTATGGGGCAGGGAGCCGATAACACCGCCCTCCACCTCTTCTGCCACCAGGGCCAGGGCGTCCTGCACCACCTTCTCCACCTGCAGGGCGGAGTTGGAATCGGTGAGGGAGGTGCGGCTCTCGGCCATGATCAGGCAGCTGCGGCCATCTTCGCTGATAAAAAAACCGTCCTGCACCACCATGGTATATTCCGCCTGGAGATGACGCAGTTTGGCCAGGGCCAGGCCGGCAATCCCCAGGGGATCCTGCTGCACCTGCCTTTTCAGGGCAATGCCGGCCGGGCTGTTCAAAAGATTAAAAGCAGCAGCCAGACGCGCAGCCAGGCCGCTGTTACTGGTGCGTTGGGCCAGGGCGGCAAGATCCTGGCCGTTAAGAAGGGCAGGGATATGGGGCCATAATTCTCGGTAGAGGCCAAACTCATAGCCCTGGGGCAGGCGATAGATCACCTCGGTAAAGGCGCCGCTGTCGGCAAAGGCCTCTCCAACCACCAGGGCACTTTGCTGCAGGCGCTGGAGCCGCTGGGCCGCGGTGAGCCCCTCCTCCTTGACGGTGAGGGTGAGAAAGACCCGGTCAATCAGCCCCAGGCGCTGCAAAAGGCGGAGATCACCCTGGACGGCCTCGCCGGGGAGGAGGTCCAGGGCATCATCATCAAGGGTTATGCCGGGTAGGGAAAAGAACCCTGCCACCACAAGGCAAAAAAGAGCAGCAAGGGCCAGAAGCCGGGGACCCCTCATGGCTGCCCACAGCTTTCAAAGAGATGCTCAGGAAGGGGGCCGGGCTGGTAGTCGCCGAAACGCAGCCGAGTCATATCGCCGCCGGGCTCAATGATCTCCACCATGGCGGGCCGCAGGGTCCGGGGATCAAAGGTGATCACCACCTGCTCAATGAATTGGGCCATATCCTTCTCTTTGGGGGTGACCAGCAGGGTTGTGCCCTCCTTGAGGGCCAGATCATAGCGGGTGGCCAGCTTGGCGTAGCGACCGTCCAGCCAGGTCCAGAGCTGCTGGGCAACCATGGCCATGACCGGATCGGCATCCAGGTCAAAGGTCTCCGGCGCCACCTGATCATTACAGCGCCTGCCCATACGGCCATTGAAGATGAGCACCGAAGGGACCGGCTCCAGAAAGGCCCAGCGCAGCTTGTCAGGACGGCTGATGGCCAGTTCGCCCTTGAAGACCACCACCTGGTCAAAGAGCAAGAGGTGGCGCTCCTGCACAAAGGGCACGGAAAAAGAGGTAAGCCCCTCTGATTTTTCCTCCACCGCTTCGATAAAATCCGCCAGGGGGTCGGCCATGACCGGCTGAGCCGCCAGAAGCAACAGCAGGCCCAGACAGAGACCCCGCACCAGAACAGCCCTATTTTCAGCTTGGAAACGCATCACCTTCCCACACCTTCAGATCACCTTCGGCCAGGATTTGGCCATGCTGCCGGATAACGCCATGGACAATCTTAATGGCGCCAAATTCAAAGGTCTGCTGCAGGTCAACGGAGATGGCCGCCTCCACCTGGGGCAACCCCAGACAATGCCAGCCATCCACTCCCACCAGAAAACCGACCTTGGCCCTGCTGCCCGCCAGGAGACCGTCATAGCCATTGATGGCGGCAATGCCCTGGGCCGCCACTTCAATGAGATATTCACTCATCAGCCCCTGATCATCGCTCAGGAACATGGAGTCTGCGGCCAGCCGCGCCTCCACCCGGCCGCTTAATTGCAGGGGGTCGCGCTCCACCAGGCGCTCAATGAGCCGCATGGCCAGGCGATGGGGAATAAGTCTCTCTGCCGCACAGGGCAGAGAGAGCGATTGATCATGCCTGATTTCCATAGCAACCCAGCCCTCCTGTACCAGAAAAATCGTAGCCAACATCTTGTTGCTGATCCCAAAAAAAGCGCAGTCAGCAACCCATTTACATATAGAGGCCGCCGTTGACACTGAGGACCTGGCCGGTGATGTAGCCGGCAGCCGGGCTCAGCAGAAAATCAACCACCCCGGCCACCTCGGCCCGGGTCCCCAAGCGGTTCAGGGGAATCAGGGGCAACATGCGCTCCAGGGGCAGCTCCTTGATCATCTCGGTGTCGATAAGGCCGGGGGAAACCACATTGACCAGGATATTGCGGCGGGCCAGCTCCCGGGCCAGGGCCTTGGCCGCCCCGATAAGTCCGGCCTTGGCCGCCGAATAATTAACCTGGCCGGCCTGACCGGTCTCCCCGGAGGTGGAGGCAATGGCCACAATCCGACCCTGCCGCCTGGAGATCATGGCCTTACTCAGGAGACGACCCAGCACGAAAAAACTGTTGAGATTGACATCCATGACCTCATCCCACTCCCGGCGCTGCATCATGGGCAGCAGCGTATCCCTGGTGATGCCGGCATTATGGATGAGGGCAAAGGGGGTCTCCTCGGCCAGCAGCGGCTCCAGGGCGGCGGTGGCCTCTTGATCGTCAGAGACATCAAAGGGCAGCAGCCGGCAGCGGCGGCCCAGGGCCTCGATCTCGGCCTGCACCCGGGCCGCCGCCTCATGGGAGGCATGATAGTTGAGCCAGATATCATAGCCGCTTAGGGCCAGGCGGGTGGCTATGGCGGCGCCGATACCACGGCTGGCGCCGGTGACCAGGGCGATGGGAGATGGTTCTTGGGTCATAACGAATGCTCACTCACTGTTTTTTGGGGCCAAAGGTGCAGCGGGCCCGGCCAAAGGGGGCCTCCGCCTGCCAGCTTCCCTGGCCGGAGCCGGCCGCTATCGCCTGGAGGGCGTGGGTCACAGAGAAACAAGGGGCCAGGGGGCCAGGCGGCAACAGGGGCAGATCCAGGGTGGCGGAAAAGGTCTCCTGGTGGCGCAGCAGCAGATGTTCCTCGCCGCTATACACCTCATCAACAACAATCTCACCCAGCAGGGGACCGGCCTGATCGCCGCCGGCCAGCAGCCAGGCCACGGCCCCTCTCTGCGGCAGCCGCGGCTGGACGCCAGCCAGGCGGCCGGCCGCCTCGTCAAGGAGCGGGCAAGACTCCTCCACCCCCAGCACCACGGCATGCGACAATGCCCCGCTGGCCAAGGCAGCCTTGGCCTCAAGAAGGGCGGCCAGAAAGGGCCAGCCATTGAGGGTGATGGTCTGCGCCATCCCCTGCAGCTTAAAGAGGCGAGAGACATAACCGGCAGCCGCGTTATGAACGGCGTGGGAAAAGAGGGTGGGCGAGGCCTGGCCCTCGCCGTCATCAAAGAGGGTATCCAGAAAATCAAAATTGGTCTGCAGGGGGCCGGTGGTGGTGCCCAGATAGATCCCCACCTCAGCCGGCTGACACTGGTCCATGATGGCGCTCTCCTCCAGGACGCGGTAGGCGGCCAGAGTGGCCAGCTGAATAAAGGGATCCGCCCGGCGCAGTCCGCGCAGGAGATGCGGCGCCCCGCTAAAATCAATATCCGCCACCAGGGCCGAGGCCAATACAGACACTTCACGCATGAACCGCCTCCAGAATCAGACAGCCGTTGCCGCCGCCAAAGGCCAGGGACTGGGAGATACCCACGGCTCCGGCCAGCTCCGCCTCGGCATGTTCGGGCAACGGTTTATAGGGCAAGGCCGGATCAATATCAAGGCAGCGCACCGACCCCTTGACCCGCCCCTGCCTGAGGGCCGCCAGGGTGAAAACGGCCTCCAGGCCACCGGCTGCGCCCAGGGTGTGGCCGGTGAGGGGCTTGGTGGAGATAAGCGGCACCTGCTGCCGGCCGAAGACCGTGGCCAGGGCCGTGGTTTCGGCCAGATCATTGGCAGCGGTACCGGTGCCATGGCCGTTAATGAAACTGATGTCCTGGATGGTTTTCGCCGCCGTGGCCAGGGCCTTGTTGAGGGCAATAACCATACCCACGCCCTGGGGATGGGGAGCAGTGGGATGATAGGCGTCTGACCCGGCGCCATAGCCCCGGACATAGCCGCAGAGGGGGGCGTTACGGCGGCGGGCATCCTGCTCCTTTTCCAGACAGAGGATACCGGCCCCCTCCCCCAGATTCAGCCCTTTGCGGCTGACATCATAGGGGCGGCACGGCTGGGCATCCGCAAGCAGCAAGGAGGCAAAGCCATTACAGGTAATACGCGACATTCCATCCGCGCCGCCGGCCAGCACCAGATCACAGCGATCCGTCTCCAACCACCCCTTGGCCAGGCCGATGGCATCGGTACCCGAGGCACAGGCATTGGTCACCACGGCCACCGGCCCCTGCAGCCCCAGCAGGGCCTGCACCGTTGTACTGATATTGGCATGATAATAGGCCAGCACCGGGGCCAGATCCGGCCGCTTGCCCTGCCGCCAGGCAGCATAATAGGATTCGGCATTAAAGCCGCAGCCCACGGTGGTGCCGAGTGAGAATCCCACCCGTTTGTCCCGGATATCTTCGGGCTGCAGCCCGGCCTGGGCCAGGGCCTGGACAGCGGCCTCCAGGGCCAGCAATACGGTGCGATGGACCGTCTCCTCCGTAAGGCCCAGGACGTTAGCGGCCAGTATCTGGCGGGCCCGGGGGCCTAAAGGGTCCGGGGGGGCCATGAATACCGGAAAGCTGAAGGCAGTGTCAAACAGCCACTTGGGCACCGGCGCACAGCTAGGAGGGGTGCCGGTCACGGTCTGTTCATAGGCGGCCAGAGTAGCGCCTGCCGCCGAGATACAGCCCATGCCGGTGACCGCTATGGCAGGGGGGGCCATCATGCCTGCTGATGCTCCTTGATATAATGGGCCAGGGTGTTGATATTGACAAAGGCGTCCTTGCCCTCGTCCATATTGGCAATGTGGACGTCAAAATGCTTCTGGATCAGCACCACCAGCTCCACGGCATCCAGGGAGTCGAGGCCGAGCCCCTCGCCGAAAAGGGGGGTGTCATCGGCAATATCCTCGGCCTTGATGCCCTGGATCTTCAGGTCATTGACAAAAATCTCTTTAATTTTCTGTTTCAGTTCATCCATTGCTTGCTCTTCCTGTTTATAAATCAGCCTGCAGAAGTAAAGAAGAGGCCTGGCCTCTTCCCATCTTTTTTCCTTTATTGCTTCCAAAAATCGAAAAAATTATACCATTGATACGGATATTGCTTGAGATATTTTTCCAGGGCCCGGGCAAAGCGCCGGGCACACGCCTGGGTCATGGCCGAGCGTTCATCCCGGCTCCGATATTCGGGAGAGAGGACATCCCAGATCTTCAGCTCATACCGCCGCCGGCCGGTCTTGGCGCTGAGCATGATCACCACCGGGGCCTGGGCGCAGGAGGCAAGGACATAGGCGGAATCAGGCAGACGCACCTCCGAGCCCAGAAATTGCACCCTGGAAAAAGAGCCCTTGATATAGCGATCCCCCATGATGGTCACCACCTCACCGCGGGCCAGAGCCGCCGCCGCCTCCACCATGCCGCCGAAAGGGCCTTCGGCATCAATAATGGCGAAATGCCGCTGCTTCTCCCCCACATCAAAATAATGCTTGGCCGCGGCCCCCTGATCATAGCGCATCAGGGCATGCACCGGCCTGGACAGCTTGCCCAGATGGGCCAGGGCCGTTTGCCAGTTCCCCACATGGGCGGTGATCAGCACCACGCCCTTGCCCCGGGCCAGCAGATCCTCCAGCACCTCATAGCCCGGCGTGGTGCCTGTCATGGCGGCCCTGCTCTTGATCCCCAACCAGCCGCGATCAACCAGGATCTGACCAAAGGCGAGCAGGTTTTTATAGCCGGCCAGAAAACGGCGGCCGCGGCCCTGTCCCGGAAAACGGCGCCCCAAATAGGGGGCCATCCGGCGATGAATGGCGCCACTGGCCACGGCATAGACAAAAACCACCGGCACCAGAAGCAGATACCCGCCCCGCTGGCCGCCCACCAGCAAGGCCAGATAAAAAAAGGCGTGGCCCAGGGCCTCCAGGCGCTGGCCTATGGTGCGGCCCTTCATGGCTCTGCCGGCGATCCTTGCGGCCGCAGACAGCGGGTATAGCGGGCGACCAGATAGATAACAGCGCCGCCGATCAGCCCCAGCAGCGGCCCCAGGATCAGAGAGCCCACCAGCCAGTCCAGCAGACGATAATGGCCCTCCAGCAGCCATTTCTCCCAGGTGAAATCCAGGAGAAATTCGCCGTGCCACAGAAAATATCCGGTCTGGATGCAGAGTACCGGCACCACCGGCGGCATGCAAAGATTACTGGCCGCCACGGCCACCACCTTGTTGAGATGGAGGCGGTGGGCCACATAGATAACAGCCACGGTATGGCAGGTCAGAATGGGCAGGGCCCCCATGAAGATCCCGAGCCATACCGCCAGGGCCAGCCACAGGGGCGAGATATGCTCCTGACATATTTTCTTGAAGGCCTGCCACGGGTTGCCCATCACCACTTTCTGCCGGGCGGCCTTAGGTCCAGGCAACATCTGGCGGCAGGACATGGGCAGCAGACGCCGCAGAACCAGACGGCTGTGGAGCAGGCTGAGACGCAGATTATCCAGCCCCTTGTGAAAATGGCTGATCCGTTCATGGGGTGGCGGATAATGGACCGAAACATCCACAGAAGTCAGCCTGACCCCGGCCCAGCTGGCCCGCACCAGCACCTCGACCTCAAAATCATACCGCCTTCGTGACCAGGAAAAAAAATGCAGCATGGCCACGGGATAGAGCCGGAAGCCGCTCTGGGTGTCAGGGAGATCAGCGCCACATTCCAGGCGCACCCAGAAATTGGAAAAGGCGCGGCCGAAATGACTGGCGCCGGGCACCGTATCCTGCACCATCTGCCGGGCGCCGATCACCACCGCGGGCCAATGCTCCTGGGCCTTGGCCATGAGCAGGGGGAGATCCGCCGGGTCATGCTGGCCATCGGCATCCAGGGTGATGATCACCTCAAAGTCATGGGCTGCCGCAAAATCGGCCCCGGCCAGAATGGCTGCCCCCTTGCCACGGTTGCGGGCAAAGCGCAGGGTGTGGCAGGCAAGATGACGCACCGCCTGCAGCCCCTCATCCGTGGAGCCATCATCCACCACCAGCAGGGGCAGACCCGTGGCCAGGGCCTGCTCTGCCACCCGGGCCACACTGGCTCCGTGGTTATAAAGGGGAATGACAACGAGTGTTTTCATAATGGCATTGAGGCATCCAGCGGCCCCTTACCCCGTCGCAGGCCCCTGCCGAGCAGCAGATCCCAGAGCGGCCCGTCATGGCCCATGCTGTGCAGCATACGGACCCGCGCCTCCGCCTCCTCGCAGGGATAGACCCATTCCTGGCGGCGGGCAAAAGCGGCCCGCAGGGCCTCGTCAATCTCCTGGCGCCGCACCTGGGGAGAGTAGTAAAAAACCGGCTCCACCAGGTTCTCCTGCTCGGTGATGAGGCCGTCCATGATGGCCCGTTCGCGCAGGGCCGTGCCCGGCAGGATGCGGATACCGGTAAAAGCAAAGATCACGGAACCGGCCAGCTGTTCTAGATTAGCAAGGCCCTCGGCCAGGGTGGCCGGAGACTCATCCGGACCGCCGAACATGATGAAATGGGCACACGACAAGCCGGCCGCCACGGCCAGCCCATTGGCCTCCACCGCCTCGGCAAAGGTAAAGCCCTTGTTGAGCGCGGCCAGGGTGGTATCGGTGGCCGCATCCGTTCCCATTTCCAGGGCCTGCAGCCCTGCCCTCTTTAAGAGGCGCAGGTCGGCGGCCTTGATATTCTGGGGCCGGAAATAGGCACACCAGGGCGTGGTGTTGCCCTTTTTGATCAGGGCCTCGGCCACCAGCCGGAAATGACCGCCATGATCATTAAAGACACTGTCGGTAAAAAAGATGTAGCGCGCCCCATGCTTCCTGGTGAGACGATCCACATCATCCGCCACCTCATCCGGATCGCGGCTGCGCAGCCGCGTCCCCTCGATGGTGGGATACGAACAATAGGTGCATTTCATGGGGCAGCCCCGCTTGGTCTGGATATTGAGCATGCCGCCGTGCCGGGTATAATAATCACAGGCCTCCTGCTCGTAGCGGGGCCGGGGCCACTGGAAGGCGTCCTGGCCACCGTGAAAGAGGCGCTGGGCAGGAGGTCGGCCCTGGGCAAGTTCAGCAGCCAGCCAGCTCAAGATTTTCTCCCCCTCCCCCACCACACCATAGTCCGCGGCAAAGAGATCCAGGAGAACAGCGGGCATAATGGAAAAGCCCGGCCCGCCCAGAACCAGGGGCGCCTTGGTGGATCTCCTGATCAGCTCGAGGCAGGGCAGGATATCGGCCAGCAGGCCCTGGGGATTATTACTGTCCACGGTATCGAGATTCCGGATGGAGACCCCCACCAGGTCAAAACGCGTGCTGGTGAGCAGCTGCTCCAGAGCAGCAAGGCCGCCATGGCTCAGCAGATCAAAATGGCGGGCCTCATGGCCGTCATCCCGCAAGACCCCCAGCAGATGCGCCACTCCCAGGGGGTAGACGGGATAAGGAACCACCACTTGGTTGGCGGATATGAGGAGGCAGGAGGACATGGGAAGTGTTGGGGATAAAGGTTGCAGGCTCTCGCCCTTGGAGAGTCCGGACCGGACAAAGGTTTTTCAGCCGGGCCCAGAAAAGATGGTGGCCACAGCCTACCAGCTCCGCCGGGCACTGAGATGACGGGGGACATAGGAGCCGTCATCCATCTCCCGCCGCACCACATCGGCAAAAAGACGGCCCATGCGCAGGGACTGGGGCATCTCCTTGTAAAAATTATCCCAGGCATAATGATACATCTCCTGCAGCACCTCCGGGGTCATCAGCTTGGGCTGGAACACCACCTCGGCCGTGGTATAGCGCTGCCACTCCGAGTGGAGAATGCGGCCCTCCTTGGCATATTTCTCGGTCACCGGGGTATGCGGAAAAGGCGTAAGGATGGAGAATTCCGCCATATCCACGTCAATCTCCAGCAGAAAGTCCACCAGCCGCTTGATGTAATCGGCATCTTGATTATCGGTGCCCAGGAGCACGGCCGCCTCCACCCCGATGCCATGGTCCTTCAGCCGTTTCACCCGGTCGCGGATGAGGTCCGAGGTGTCGAATACGGCCTGATAGATATACCAGCACCCTGCCTCCGCCGCCTTTTTCAAGACAGCATCCTCATTAAGGATGGGATGGGAGATCCACTTCTTCTTCAGGGGCTTCATGGCCTCAAAGAGATCCATCACCCACTGGCGATCCTGGGCCAGGGAGTTGTCCACCAGGAAGAGGCGGTTATTGTCGATGCCGGCCAGTTCCTCCACCACCTTGTCAATGGGCCGGGGCCGGAACTGCCGGCCGCCCAGAAAGGCGGTGGCGCAGGGAAAACAGTTGAAGCGACAGCCGCGGGAGGTATGGACCAGATCCACCATCTTCACCCCCCGGTAGGTATAGCGCTCTTCATTGAGGATTTCGCGGCGGGCCGGGCCCACCGAGGCAATGGGCGGAAAATCGTGGAAATAATCATAGGTGGGCTGCAAGGTGCCGTTTTCCGCATCCCGCAGGACCTTGGCCAGCCGACCATCCTCGGTCTCCCCCAGAAAGATGGAATCAGCCACCCCGGCCAGCTCCTCGGCATGCAGCATGGTGGCAATGCCGCCGATGATCACGGGCTTGCCCATGCTGCGGAACCGGGCAATGATCTCCTTGCCCCGGGGGATCTGGCAGGTGAGCATGATGGAGACCAGCACCACATCCACGGGTGCCGCAAAATCGATAGCATCGACATTCTCATCAATGAAGGTCAGGTCATACTCAGGGGGCACACAGGCCGCCACACATACCGGGCCATGGGGGGGCAGATGGAATTCGGTCTGTTCCGGGATCTTGTTCCACTTCGGGTACACCAGGGTTACAGCGCTCATAATTGATTCACGATGGTAAAATTAACAGTTAAGGCCAAGGCTCCGTTTCGGCTCAAATCATCAAATTCGCAGGCCAGCATAAAATCGACATCCCTGTTTTGCAGCCAGCGGCGGGCCTCTGTGACGGCCCGCTGCAGGGGCTCATCCTCGGCATAGAGGGCAAAAACAGGACCCACCAGGCCATAGTGGTTGGCGGCCTCTGCCAGGGGAATATTGGCCAGGGTATAGCCAAAGAGCGCCGGGCTGGCCAGCTGCGGCTGGCTCTGCATGGTGGCGGCAAAGGCCGTATCCACCGCCAGGGAACCGTATCTGGTGGCGCCAATCAGCCCCACCCGGGTGCCCGCCTTATTGAAGCGCCGCTCTTCCGGCAGGAGGCCGGCCTGCTGCAGGAGACGGCCCGCCTCCACAACCACTGCCCTGCTCAAGGGAGGCATCCGACCCCAGCGGCCGGGAATCTCCTGCACGATAGCGCGGATATCCTCACCCGGTTCGTCAAGCAGGGCATAATGCCAAGAAGGAGCTGTCATCAAAAGCGTATCCCCACCAGCACTTTGCTGGAATTGAGGGGATCATTGGGGTCGCGCCGGCCGCCATTGGAGATGTGATGGTAGCGATACTCAACCAGCACATCACGTCCCTTGGCCTGCGGCAGACGCAAACCAACTCCCCATTGCCAGTTGCCGTTCCAGTGACTCCCCATGCCGTCCATCCTGGTGCCGCTATAAAGGGGGCCGCCACCCATAAAGCCGTAGGGCTCTATGGCGCCCAGGCCGGTGAGCCGATAACTCAGCAGAAAATTCACTCCCACCATGGGGCTTGCCGCCGGATCCACCACAAAATGGAGGGGAAGCTCCACAAGGAGGCTGTGGCGCCCCTGATACCAGGAGCGCCCAAGCTCTGCGCTGCTGCCGAAATCATAGCGCCCCACCAGGTCCACCGTCTCCACCCACTGGCGGGTTTCACCCAGATTGGTATGGGTAAAGCCGTAGCCGGCCAAGAGACTCCAGGGTGCTGTCACATCCCGGCCAGCCGGCCTCTCCGCCGCCGCCAGGGAACCAGGGGCTGCCATGCACAGCAGCACAAGGGTGAACGCCGACCACGGCCACCTGGTGCCTTCCGGCCGCCTCAATCCTTTGTCTCTCCGGCCTTCAACCAGCATAACGGGTCTTCGGCCAGGTAATCGCCGGCCACCTGATAGGCGTGGCCGCGACAACCGTAACAGTTGGGTTTGAAAGCGCAGTGGGCACACTCGCCCTTGATGGTGTTTCTGATATTGCGCAGATCCTGGATCACCGTACTCTGGCGCAGCACCTCGGCGAGCGGCTTTTCCCTGATATTACCGGTGGTCAGATTGATGCCGGGACAGGGATGGACATCACCGATGGAGGTGACGGTGCACGAATATTCATGGCGGGCGCACTGGGAGGCCACCAGGGGAGGATGGGGGACCCAGACCCGGCCATACCTGTCGGCATCGATCTGGGCCAGCTTCTCAAAAAGCTCCTTGATCTTCAGGGGAGAGACCTCAAGCTCGGGGTGGTCTGTGGCCCGGCCCTGCATGGTCATGGTCTCGATATAGGGGATGATCCCCTGATCACGGGCCCAGCACCAGAGATCCACCAGTTCGTCATAGTTTTGGCCACAGATAATGGTCTCAACGCCCAGGGTGTGGTCCGCATCGGGATACCCCGCCTTTTTCAGGTTGGCCAGCCCCTCTTCAATGGCAACAAAAGTGCCCTCCCGACCGGCAAGCAGGTCCTGAATTGCCGGGGTCCGGCTGTTCTGCTTGACCACGACCCCTACCCCACGCTCATAGAGCTTGCGGGCGGATTCCTCGCTCATCATGGTGCAGTTGGTGAAGACATCCGTTTCCACCTTCTTGCTGAGGATATAATCGATCACCTCAAAGAGGTGGGGATAGAGAAAGGGCTCGCCCCCGCCCAGGACAATGATCTTGCGGGCCCCCAGATCCACGGCCTGATCCACCACCCCATAGATTTCCGCCAGGGTGAGCTCATCCTCCAGGGGAATGCCGGAGGAGGCGTAGCAGTAAATACAGCGCAGATTACAGCTGCGGGAGAGCTCCAGCTCAATGGAAAGCAGGCCTCCCCGCCCCCGGCTCCGGGAGATCTCGGCCGGGGTAAACTCCAGACCCCAATGTTCACTTAGACAAGACATAATTTTATCAGCTGGTTAGATTTAAGATACAGGAGGATTGGTGGCATTTTTTCTTTCCTGAGCCCAAACGAAGGAGTACACCGTATTTGTGAAAATCCGTCAACCCTCCCTCCTTGATTTTCTACCGGTAATCAAAAAATTTACGCGGCTTGTGACCGCCGCCCTGTTCCATATCCGTAACCACTTCCTGGCGCGACTTGATGACAAGAGCGGGCCGGACCCGTAATTTCGCCTGCAGCAGCTCCAGGACCTGCGCCGGACGCACCTCGCCACCCACCACCACGGTGACCTCGTCGGCCAGATCAAAGCCGGCCCGCACCTCCACATAGGCGGCCTGGACGGCATGGATCTCCTGGAGGGCATGGAAAATCATCTCCGGGTAGAGGGTGGTGCCGCGATACTTGAGGCGCTGGGCCAGCCGCCCCTCAATGGGGCCGAGACGTGGGGTCTGCCAGCCACAGGGACAGGGGGCCTCATGGAGGCGGGCCACATCCCCGGTCTGGAAACGCACCAGCGGCATGCCCTCCACCCCCAGGGGGGTGACCACCACCTCGCCGGGCTCACCGGCAGGCAGGCGACGGCCCTCCTCATCAACAATCTCCACCAGCATCAACTCCGGGTGGACATGACCGCCCCGGCGCTGGGCACATTCGCCAAAGGCGGTTTCCAGTTCCGTGGCGCCATACGAGGAGCAGAGAGGCGCGCCCCAGCTCTCAGAGAGTCTCTCCCCCAGGGGGGTGAGGCTGAAATCGGCACGCCTGGTGGGTTCGCCAATGGTAATGATGCCGGCGATCCCCGCCTCCCGGGGATGCATGCCGTTGGCTGCCCCCCACTGGGCCAGATTGAGCAGAAAGGTGGGAACACCCACCAGAAACCTGGGCTGCAGGGTCTTGATCAGATGCCATTGCCTGGCCGGTTGTCCGGCGCCGCTGCGGATCACCGTGGCCCCCAGCCGCACCAGGCCGGAGTAATAGGCCAGGCCGGCAATAAAACAGCGATCCAGGGTGACGGTGAGCAGGACCCGGTCGTTGCCCCGCACCCCGGCCCCGTAAAAGGCCATCATTTCATTATAGGCCAGCCGTTGCAGATCAAGGTCGGTATAGGGCACCACCACCGGCTCACCGGTGGTGCCGGAGGTGAGGGCGATATCGGCAAAGGAGCTCTGCTCTTCGCGGCTGAAAGAGGCACAGCCCTCATCCAGATCCCGGCGGCTGGTAAGGGGCAGCCCGGCCAGCTCGGAAAGGGAGCGCAGTTCCTCGGGATAAAAACCAAGCTCCTTGAAGCGCTGGCCATAAAAGGGCATCCGGCCCGCCTGCTGCAGATGGGCCTGCAGCAGGGCAAGCTGGACTTCTTCCCGGGCCGGCGCCTCAGCGCGGCGCAGGGCCTGGCCGTGGGCCAGGGTATATCTTTGTGTCATTTCATTCATAATTCAAGCGGATCGGGCCAACTCTTCGGCAATCATGGTGCGCACGGTGTCTCGCAGGGATGCCACCTGCTCCTGCAGGGGCAGTCCCTTCTGGGGATAGACCGGCGGCAGCAGGGTCAAGGTGACCCGGCCGGGTCGTAAAAAAATCTTGCCGGCGGGCAGCACCCGGCGCGTGCCCTTGATGCAGACCGGCACAATGGGGGTGTTGCTGCGCACCGCCACCTCAAAGGCGCCGCGCCGGAAACGGCCCATCTTGCCGGTGCGGGTCCGGTGGCCCTCCGGCCACATGATCACGGAACATCCTTGCCCCAGCAGCTTCTCCACGCCCCGGGCCACCTCGGGCCAGCCCTTGCGCACATCCACGTAGCCGGCCTGCCGCATGAAAAAGCTGTAGCCCGGAATCTTAAAGGGCCACGAGGTGACAAAGGCATTTTCCATGGCCAGGGCCCCAAAGACAAAGGGATCAATGGCAGAGGTATGGTTGGGCACGAAAATAACCGGCACCGGCAGCTTTGCTCCCTTGTTCACCAGCCGCACCGGCTGCCAAAAGGGGACCGCCACCACCAGCAGCCAGCCATACAAACGAATAAGATGGCGCAGGGTAGCGGCCGGAGTGCGCTGCCGGCCCCTAAGCTGATCAACCAGAAAAAGAAGGGGGCAGACCACAACACCCAGGGCCGTTACCAGGAGGAACAGCGGCCAATAGTAGAGATTAAACCAGAACACCCCCATGCCTCACCCTTCCAGAACGCCCCTTCAGGCCTGTTTCGCCTTCAATTCAATAAGGAAGTTAAAGAGATCGTCCATGGTGCGGATGGAACGCAACTGCTCCTCGTCACTGAGCTTAAAGCCAAAGGTTTTTTCCAACACCACCACCATGTCCACCGCATCAAGACTGTCCAGGTCCAGGTCATCATAGAGGGTGGCCGCCGGCACCAGGGCGGCCGGATCGAGTTCAAACTCGGCCGCCAGCACCTCAACAACCTTGCGGCGCAGTTCATCATCAGACATCATCTTCAACTCTCCTTATAATAAAGGCGGCATTGACGCCACCCAGAGCAAAATTATTTTTGATCACTGTTTTGATGGCCCGGGGCCGCAGGTGCTGCACCAGGTCAACACAATGGCAATCGGGATCAATATCCTCAAGATGCAAGGTGGGGACAATCTCCTGGCGGAGCAGCATCTCCAGAAGGACAATGGTCTCCAGCCCCCCGGCCGCCCCCAGGGTATGGCCGAAATGGCCCTTTAAGGAACTCACCGCTACCGAGCCGTGCACGGCCTGGGCAATGGCCTGGGCCTCGGCCCGATCACCCTGCTCCGTGCCGGTGGCATGGGCATTGACATAATCGATGTCAGCGCTGCTCACCCCGGCCTCGGCCATGGCCCGGACCATGGCCCGGGCCATGCTGCTGCTATGGGGATGGGCAATATGTTCGCTGTCGTTGACATGACCGAAACCACAAATCTCACCGTAGATGCGGGCACCCCGCTGCCGGGCAGAGTCGAGACTCTCCAGCACCAGGATACCGCTGCCCGCCCCGCATACCACCCCGTCACGCTTGAGATCAAAGGGAGAGGGGGTGGCCCCGGGTGTCTCATTCCGGCAGGAGGCGGCCCGCACCACGTCAAAGACCCCGGTCACCGAGGCGTGGGTCTCATCGGCCCCGCCGCAGAGCATGGCCTGCTGCCGGCCGCTCTGCACCAGCAGATAGCCCAGACCCAGGGCCTGGGCCGCTGAGGTACAGGCACTGGTGGGGGCCCACTGTTCGCCGGTAATGCCCAGGGTCATGCAGACATTGGCACTGCAGCTATGGCCCATGATCTTGAAAAATTCCCCCGCCTTGATGGCCTCTATGGAGTTATCCAGCAGGTAATGGCCATAGAGGGCAGCAAGGGCCTCGGGACTGCCGGTGGTGGAACCGATCACCGCCCCCACCTCGCCGCCGGCGAGAAAGGCCTCACTCAAACCGGCATCGGCTGCTGCTTCCTGGGCGGCCAGGGTGGCATAGAGGGCCACCGGCCCCATGGAGCGGCGCCGGGCCCGGGGTAATTTATTTTTGGCGTCAAAGGGGGGAACCGGGGCGGCCAGCAGACTCTTCATGCCGCTGATCTGACGCCACGCCTCCATGACCTTGACGGCGGAGCGTCCCTGCCAGACACCTTCCAGCAATTGTTGCACGCCAAGGCCATAGGGGGAGACCGCGCCCCGGCCCGTTATCACAACCCTGTTCATGGACATTGCCTCACCTCCTCCCACAGCCCTTCCAGACCGGTCATCTCGCCGGCAGTGACCAAAGCGCCCAGGGCGGCGCCCACCACACCGGTCATCAGGGTGGACTGGCCGCTGAGCCATAAGCCGGGCAACCTGGTGCGGACCCCGGGATTATACTGGCCCAGACAATACATGGCCCCGTAGCAGCTGCCCTGGGGGGCGGAAAGCTCATCCCGAAACGTCAAGGGCGTGCCCACGGCCAGGGGCTCAATGGCGCCATAGCCAGCACCCCAGGTGCGGGCCGCATGGCCGATCATCCGGGCGGCCACCTCTTCCTTAAAAGCGCCATAGGCGGCAGACCGGTTCCGGGGGGTGGAATCGTGGAAGCGGGCCACCTCTTGCCAATGGGCCGGGGCCAACAAGATAACACCTTCTCCCCCGGCAGACAATGGTTGGCTGTCCCGGGCGCCTGGACTGGACATCATTAATTGCCGCTGCGCCGGGGAACACCCCATGAAATCATGAAACTCGGCAGGACCAGGGGGCAGGGAGTAATAATTCCGCCACTGCAGGGCCTCCTGCGCCGCGCCGGCCGGCAGGCGGCCGAACAGGGCATACATGGACATGGTATTCTCCAGTTCCCGCAGCCTGGAGGTGTAGGCCGGCCGGAAAAAATCCCTGTTGACCAGATCGAGCATGGCCGTGGGATGGCCGGTGAAAATGAGATCCGTGCCGGCAATGAACTCGCCGTCCACTAAAACCCCGCTAACCCGACGCCCGTCATCCACAATGGCCTCCACCGCCGCGGACGTCCGCACCTCCGCGCCATAACGGGCCAGAATTTTCAGATGGGCGTCCACAATGGCCTGGCCGCCGCCGGCCACGGTATAGGCCCCCATATAATAACTGTGGGCCACCATGGCATGGACATCGAGCCGCGCCCTGCTCACCGGCACGCCATAGAGAAAGGTGGGCAGGGCGAACACCGCCTGCAGTTCCTGATTGCTGGTAAGGGAGTCGAGAAAGGCGGCCAGGGGCTGGTGGCGGCTGCCCATGCCCTGCAGAAAAGGGGTGAGGGGCAGATCGAGATTATAGAAAGGAATCTGCGCGCAGATCTCCTGGATGACGGCAAAATAGCGGTCAATGGCCCCCTGCTCACCGGGAAATTGTTCCTTCAGGTGGGCGGTCAAACGGCGGTAAGAGAAGGAGGCCTGCACCGGCTGGCTGCGGCCGTGGATCTGCAGATGATCATGGCCGTCTTGGGGAAAGGGGGTGATAGCAACCAGGGGTTCCACCCCCAGATACCGCCACAGTCGCCGGGTTATATCGCCTGGGCCCAGATTCCCGGTATAGTGAAATCCCACATCAAAGGGGATTTTCCGGCGCTTAAAGCGGTGCAGGGCCCCGCCGGCCAGGGGCTTCTTCTCCAGCACCAAAACCTGGCGGCCGGCCTTGGCCAAGAGGGCAGCCACCGTGAGGCCGCTGATCCCTGATCCCACCACCACCGTCCTGCTCATGGCGCCACCCGCACAACAAGGGCGGCATTGACGCCGCCAAATCCCGAGGCATTGCAGAGCAGACGCCGGGGGTGTAGTTCCATGGTCTGGGGAGGGATACGCAGACCCCGGGCAGAGGCATCCGCCTCCTGAAAATTACTATGACCGGCCACAAAACCGCCCTGGCTCATGAGCAGGCCATAGACCACCTGGGAGGCACCGGCCATCCAGAACTCATGGCCGGTAAGGGCCTTGGTCGCGGCAATCACCGGACCGGCCTGGCCCTGATCCACCCCGAAGAGGTGGCGCAGGGCCAGGGCCTCTTTGGCATCCCCTACCTGGGTGGAGGTGGCATGGGCCATGACCAGATCAATATCAGCGGCAGCCAGATCGGCCTGCTGAAGGGCCATGGCCATGGCCCGGCCGAGCCCTTCACCGCTGGGCACGGAGACATGATGGCCATCCGAGGTGGCGGCATAGGCTTCGATTTCAGCCAGGATAGGGGCGCCGCGCTGTAAGGCGTGCTGCTTTTCCTCCAGCACCAGGGCAGCGGCCCCGCCACTGGGGACAAGGCCGTCCCGCCCCGCATCAAAGGGGCGGGAGGCGGCAGCCGGCGCATCCTCCCGCAGGGAAAAGGCGCCCAGACCATCAAAGCTGCACATGGACTGCCAGGAGATCTCCTGGGCCCCGCCGCAGATCATCCTGTCCTGCTTGCCGCTGCTGATCAACTCCGCAGCCTGGCCAATGGCCATGGCCCCGCTGGCACAGGCGCCGCTTACGGTCCAGGAAGAACCGTGGAGCTGCAGCTTGGTGGCCAGATTGAGCGTGATGGTGCTGTTGAGGAGACGGAAGATATGGCCGCTGCCGATGCCCCTGCTCTCCCCGGCCTCGGCCAGCACCCGGCACTGTTCCACACCGGTGACCACAGAGGAGTCATTACCAAAAAGAAGACCGCACCGCTCATCACCGGCCAGATCCCTTGCGCTCAGGCCGGCCTGGGCCAGGGCCTGCTCCACACTGGCCCAGGCCCACTGCCCGAACTCGGGCATATTCTTCCGATAGCGCCGCTCCAGGCCGCTGTTATCAAAACCGTGGATGACGCCGGAAAGAGCGCTGCGAAAGCCCCGTTCCTTACGCTCGGGCAGCAGAGCAATGCCGCTGCGGCCAAGCCGGAGACTCTCCTGCACCTGCTGACAATCCAGGCCGAGACAGGAGATAATGCCGAGGCCGGTGATGACCACCTGGCGATTTTCACACAATTGTCTCATGCTCTCTGCAAAGCGCCCCTACGCACCATCGTCAAAACCATCCTTGATATCTTTCCAGAACTTCTTGAAACCATGCTTGGTTTTCTGCCAGGCGGACAAGGAATCCTCCTTGACCTCCAGGCCCACCTCTTTCCCGGCCTGCTTGGTCTGCCGGAAGCCTTCCTTGACCTCACTCTTGATCTGCCGGCCCACCTGGCCGATCCTCGGGCCCACCGCTTCTTTTTCTTCCTCAGCCAGCACAAGGAGGGGCCAGGACAGGAGCAGGGTCAACAGACAAACGATAATTTTTTTATACATGGGAGGGGAGAGTGATGGTGGATGTTGCCTTAGATGCTTGTTTCAGGAACGGTGGAGACAAAGAGAAATCCTCTTTCTCTCCAGGAAAACAGG